>JANNNL010000004.1:0-2799 GCA_031398525.1 Actinomycetes bacterium
GCAACATGCCCTCGTCGAACTCGACGCATTCGGGGATCAGGCCCTTTTGACGAGCTGACCGGAAATGCGGTTCGAGGGGAATGCTGTCGAGCGACACGAAGCCGTACACCAGGCGGCGAACCTTGCCCGCGGCGCACAACAACCCGACGTCGGGGCCTCCATACGAGACGACCGTGAGGTCTTTGACCGGCGAACGCAGCAACGCCCGCACCAACGACATCGGCTTACGACGCGACCCCCAGCCGCCGATGCCGATCGTCATGCCGTCTTCGAGCTTGCCGATCGCCTCGTCTTCGCTCATCAACTTTGAAGTGGTCGTCTCGCTCACGCCATCGCCTTCCGGCAGATCGGTCGAGCGGAGATCGGTCGAGCTGGGGTCATCAAGTTCATTCGGAAACTGCCTTGTTGGTACCGGCGAAGTCGTCGCGCAGTTCGTCGCTGACGCCGGTGAGATTGAGTTCGTAGGTGAAGCCCTGCTCGAACCGGTAGGAGCGCTTGACGTCCCACAGGTCGATGCCGTTCAGGCTTTCTTTGGCGGCGCGGATGACCACCGGGGACTTGGCGGCAATCGATTCGGCGACTTCGAAGGCTGCGGCGCGGAGTTCTTCGAGCGGCACGACCTTGAGCACCGAACCGAAGTGGTGCAACTCGGCGGCCGTTGCCGTCGCCGAGGTGTAGACCATCGCTCGCATCTTGTGCTGGGGCACCATGCGGGACAGGTGGGTGGCGGCACCAAGGGCCCCGCGATCGACCTCGGGAAGGCCGAAGAAAGCGTCGTCGCTGGCGATGATCACGTCGGCGTTGCCAGCCAGGCCGATGCCGCCACCGACGCAGAATCCGTGTACGGCGGCGATCACGGGGACCGGGCAGTCGTAGACGGCGGCGAAGGCCGCGTAGCAGCCCTTGTTCGCCCCGATCAAAGCTGCGAACCCGGCGGACTTCTGCATCTCTTTGATGTCGACTCCGGCGTTGAAACCTCGGCCTTCGGCCCGCAAGACGACAACTCGCGTGGCCGAGTCACGACCCGCTGCGGTCATTTCGTCGGCAAGTTGAAACCATTCAGCGACCGTCAGAGCGTTTACCGGGGGACAGTCGACGACAATCTCGACGATTCCGTGGTGATGACGCTCCTGTGTGATGCCCACGACGCGAAGCGTATCTGACTGCTGACTGGTCGTCAGATTCGGTCAGCCAAAGATCAAGAATTTGTCAAGAAATCTGAGCGGTGAGCGGACGGACCGTCAAACGTTGAGGACTGCCGCAGCCGCACGGCGTCCGCTGCGCAGCGCGCCTTCCATGAATCCGGCAAACCCGTCGGTGTGTTCACCGGCCAGATGAATCCGTCCGATGGGTTCCTGCAGCGTGGCCCACGAGTTGGTCAGCTCGCCCGGAGCGAAGGCGACGTAGCAACCCAGGCTCCACGGATCGTTGGTCCAATCGGTCGTGATCGAGTCGCCGAGCAGGCCGACAGTCGTTGGGAAGAGTCGACGAATCTCGCGTCGGATACGGTCGTCGAGGTCAGGCAGGACCCCGAGCGCGGCACCGTCGCGCGACGACAGCAGTGCAGTGAGTACACCGCGATCACCGGGCTGGCCGTCGGTCGTTTCCCACAGCTGCCCGTACGCCCGATCGGACAGCACCGAGCCGTCGTATCCGTCGTCGAGCCACGCTCGCCGGGCCACCTGCACGCTGACCTTCGCTCCGACTCCCATGCTGATCGCCATCGCCTCGGTCGGCAACGGCGGGGTGATGTGGATACGACCGGCGACCGGAGGAGGGACGGCGAGCACGACCCGCTTCGCTCTCCACGCCGCTCCGTCGGCCAATGCAACGACTCCGTCGAGGACATCGATGCGAGTCACGATCGAGTTCAGTCGCACCGTGACCCCGGCGGCGGCCAACTGGGCGGCCAGGCCGGTGGCCAATTGATCGTTGCCACCCTCGATACGAATCGATTCCCGCCCACCCCCGGCCTCATCGGAGCGGTGCGCCATCCACGCCGCGTGGAGCAACGAGATCTCGCCGGGGGGCACCATGAACTCGGTCCGCAACTCGCGCCCGATCACCAGTCGGGCCATCGCCGACAACCCCACCTCGTCGAGCAGATCGCCGGCCGTGCGACGATCTAGTTCAAGCGCATGCGGCCCGGCGATCGGTGTGTCGGGATCGATGGTCGCGCCGAGTGCCGACAACGCCGTATGCCATCGGTCGCGCTCGGCGATCACCGACGGGAACCACGACAGGGGATTCGCCCGGCCACCCACATCGATCAGGCGGGCCGGGTCGTCACGCTGGGACGGCACAGCAGTCAAGCCGAGTCCCAGCGACGCAGCGAGCGCCAGCACGTCGGTGTGAGAGGCGTCGACGAACTCGGCGCCGCGTTCGCACCACTGGCCGTCGGCGAATCGATGGCTGAACACTCGCCCGCCGACGCGGTCACGCGCTTCGAGCACGATCACCGAGGACCCGGCCGCCACCAGATCAGTCGCCGCCCGCAGCCCGGCCAAGCCCGCGCCAACCACGACGACATCGACAACGTCGGCCATCTCGAACTCATCGGGTTCAGCACTCATCGGGAATCTCCTTGCGCCAACGGAATCAGAACAGGGTCGGTTGTTCAGGACGCACGACGCGACGGCCCGGCCATGGCAGGAAGTTGTCCATGAACACCCAGCTCACCCGGTGGATCGCGCTCGGCCCATAGCCCGACAGGGCGGTTTTGTGCAACGGGCATGGGTAGCCCTTGTTGGTGTCGAAATGCCAGTGCGGGTATGACTCGGCGTACTCCCGCATGATTCG
>JANNNL010000056.1:0-12384 GCA_031398525.1 Actinomycetes bacterium
AACGATGGTCAGGCAACGCCGACCGTCGGGTTGCTCGTTGATGGCGATACGAACCTGCGACGAACTCGTGTAGTCGCTGCGGTCCCGCCAGGTGAACGCGAGGTAGTCGCCTTCAACCACCGTGTCGATGACGACGTCGCGCGTACGCCCGTCATCGACCACGGTGCCGCGGCCCGTTGCATCGTCGATGGTTACCTCGTCGACCAGCCAGTTCTGCCAGCCGTCGGGCGTTGCAACCAAGGCCCACAGGTCGTCGGCCGGCAGGTCAATCTCGATCTCTCGACGAATCTCCGTAGCGGCGATTCGGGGATCTTCCGAGTCAGTCGATGTCATCGGCTCAGCATATCGCAACCAGTGGGTTGCATATCAGGCTCAGGTTCCCTAAGGTTAGTGCAACTAATGAGTTGCACAAAGGAGCGGACATGCTGATCCCAACCGTGATCGAATCGACGAGCAAGGGCGAACGGGCCTTCGACATCTACTCCCGCCTGCTCGTCAATCGCATCGTCTTTCTGGGCACCGCCATCGACGACCACGTCGCCAACCTGGTCGTGGCCCAACTGCTCCATCTCGAAAGCGAGAATGCCGATGCCGACATCAGCCTGTACATCAACAGTCCCGGTGGAGACATGACCGGCCTGTTCGCCATCCACGACACGATGCGGTTCGTCAATCCCGATGTCTCGACGTTCTGCGTGGGGCAGGCCGCGTCGGCCGCCGCGGTGCTGCTTGCCGCCGGTGCTCCCGGCAAACGGTACGCGCTGCCCAACTCGCGAGTGCTCATCCACCAACCGCACGGCGGGGCCCAAGGCCAGTCGACCGACATGGAACTCGCCGTTGCCGAGATGGTCGAGATGCGCAGGCGAATGGTGCATATCCTCGTCGACGCCACCGGCCAGACCGCTGAACGACTGACCGCCGACATCGATCGCGACTACATCGTGCGCGGCGATCAGGCGGTCGAGTACGGCCTGATCGACCACATCATCGATCGTCGCCAGCATGCCGATCTCACCCGACCGGCCGCGCCTGAACTCGCCAACTCACGGTGACGACGGTATCTGAGGACAGATTCGGTGTGCGCCCGAGCGCCGTGTCGACCTCGGCGTCGCGATCTGCACCAAGGCATAGCCGCTGGCGGACGAAGGCGACCAACTCCGCACGATTGACCGGGGCCGGTCGTTCAGGACGGCGGGCGACGATCACATCGGGGGTGTGGCCGAGCTCGCGAACCACCTGGACGAAGAGATCCGCAGAGGGTTCCGTGGGTCGAGTAATGCCCCAGAACTGCATCCACAGGTCGTTCAGCGACGACTGCGGGTGCCGTTCGGGTAACTCGACCACCACCCCGGTGGAAGCATGAGCATGTAGCGCGGCGACAAATTCCCCGATCGGCGCAACGTTGTACACCACGTGATGACAGACGACAACGTCGACGACCGGGGAATTGGCCGCCGCGGCCGGCCAGCGCCCGAGCACGGTTGAACTGGACAAACCCCGGAGGGCGGCCGCCTGGGTGAATTGATCGAGCATCGCTTCCTGCTCGTCGGCACCGGTCACATGATGGAGCAGTCCGGCGAGGGGCAGACTCGATCGTCCGCCGCCGCAGCCGACATCAAGCAACGTGCCGCCGTCTGCAAGGAGGATGGCTGCGGCCTGCATCGACGGGGTATCCACCGGGTCACCGCCGGTCGAGCGGAACATCTTGGGCGGATGGATCCACGGGGAGGCCGGCGCCTGGGCCAAGATCTCGTCGGGGATCGCCCACGTCTCCAGGGCGTCGGCCCACTGATTGGCGGCGCTGGTCATGGCCTCATTCTGGCTCGGCACTAACGTTCGCCACTTATGGAGATGCACTTCGCCTCAGTGTGGGAACAGATCGCCGATGCGATCCCCGAGTCGACCGCCCTTGTCCACGGTGACACGCGCCGAACGTGGCGGGAGTACGACGATCGTGCCGCTCGTCTGGCCGCGGTCTACACCGCCGCCGGGCTCGGACCAAACGCCAAGATCGGGCTGTATCTGTACAACTCGAACGAGTATCTCGAGTGCCAGTACGCCGGGTTCAAAATGCGCGGCGTCCCCGTCAACGTCAACTACCGCTACCTTGATGATGAGCTGTGGTACCTCCTTGACAACGCCGATGCCGAGGCGCTCGTGTTCCACTCCTCGCTGGGTGATCGGGTGGCGCGGGTGGCCGGGCGGTTGCCGCAGCTCAAGCTGCTGATCGAGGTCGACGATGGCGACCCCGGTCGGGTTCCCGGCGCGGTCAACCTCGAGACAGCGATTGCCGAAGTCGAGCCGATGGCGCGGATCGAACGGGCCGAAGACGACCTGTACATGCTCTACACCGGCGGGACGACGGGTATGCCCAAGGGGGTGATGTACACGATCGGCGGCATGACCGCATCGTTTGTTGGCGGCGGGTTTCCGCTGATCGGGTTGGCTCCGCCGACCGACCCCGCCCAGATCGGCTCGCTTGTGGCCGAGGCCGTCGCGAACGGTATCGCGGCCGTGTCGATTCCCGGCTGTCCGCTGATGCATGGCACCGGGGTGTGGTTGGGGGCGCTGATTCCCCAACCGGCCGGGGGAGCGGTGGTCACCTTGTCGTCGCGCAGCTTTGACGCGGCCGAGATGTTGGCGGTTGCCGCCCGCGAACGTGCCTCGATCGTGGTGATCGTCGGTGACAGCTTCGCCAAGCCGATCATTGCGGCCCTTGATGCGGCCGCCGAGCGGGGCGAACCGTTCGATACCTCGACGTTGAAGCTGATGATCTCGTCGGGGGTGATGTGGACCGCCGAGGTGAAGGAGGCGATCCTCGACCGCATCGGCCAGGTGGTGCTCTTCGACGCGATGGGGTCGAGCGAGGGCTCGATGGGGGTACAGATCTCGATGCGCGGCGTCGCCGCCGCCACGGGGAAGTTCTCGCAGAGCCCGACGACCAAGGTGTTCACCGACGACGACCGCGAGGTGGAGCCGGGCTCCGACGAGATCGGTATGGTCGCCGCCGGTGGCAACGTGCCCATCGGCTACTACAAAGACCCCGAGAAGTCGGCGCGCACCTTCCGGATGATCAACGGCCTGCCCTATTCATTCCCCGGCGATCTCGCCCAGGTCGCCGCCGACGGATCGCTGATCCTGCTCGGACGCGGCAGCCAGGTGATCAATTCTGCGGGCGAGAAGATCTTCCCCGAAGAGGTGGAAGAGGCTGTCAAGCGCGTCGAGGGCATCGTCGACTGCCTGGTGGTCGGCATGGACGACGACAAGTTCGGCCAAGCAGTCACCGCCGTTGCGTCGCGCGCCGCCGAAGCGGATCCGCTGGTGGTTACCGAGGCCGCCGTGATTGCCTCGGTGAAGCGCGAACTTGCCGGCTTCAAAGCCCCCAAACGGGTCGTCTTCGTCGCCCAAGTGCCCCGTGCCCCCAACGGCAAGGCCGACTACCCTGCGGCAAAGGCGCTCGCCGAACGCTGAGGACGTTTCTGTGCGCTACGGCGCTCAGGTCGCTGCGCACGATCATCAGGTCGCTGGCCTCGATGGCCACATCGGTGCCTGCGCCCATGGCGATGCCCAGCCCCGGCATTACTACGACCGAGCACCACGAGTCGGCCGTCGACCGTGCCTTCGGCTCCCAGCCCGGGCTTGGCCACGAAGCCCTCGACCGTGCTCAGCGGTTCGGGGGACCTGGCACGTTGGTGGTCGACGACGGCCCGGGCAATTGGGTGTTCGCTAGCGGCCTCGAACCCGGCCTCGTCGATCGCGGCCACAAGCAGGTCATGCTCCAGCCTCGTTCCGACGATCCGAACGTCCCTCGACGTCAGGTTAACGTCGACCTCGGTGACGCCGGCCACCTTGGTCAGTTTGGTGACAACCAGTCTCAGGTCAGCAGCTTGGCGCGGAAGAAATCGAGGACGCGTTGCACCGATGCTTCGTTGCGTTGTTCGGTGACCATCGAGTGGTCGGTCTTCTTCGTCGAAGGCAGCTCGATGGCGATGAATGCGTCACCCAGCTCATGCCGCAACGTGTCGAATCGGTCACCGACCAACCGGTCGCCGGTGTAACGCAGGCCGAGCACTTCACAACCGGTTGCGGCCCGAGCTTTCACCGTCGCCAGATCGCCGGGCGACAGATTGAGATTTGCTCCTCGCTTGCGACCGATCGGCGTGGCGAAGGGCAACGACGGTTGGCTGAGCACGGGGGCGACCAGCGTGTCGTCGAGCATCATGCCGAGGGCAAACCCACCGCTGAAGCACATGCCGATCGCACCCACGCCAGATCCGCCGCAGTCGTTGTGCAGTTCGCGGGCGAGGCCTCGCAACCAGCCGATGATCGGAGATGTGCGGTTCATCGCCCACGTCGTGAACTCCTTGGCGACGCAGACCTGCCACACCGATTTGGCGACGTACCGACCGCTCGGCGAACGACCGACCGAACCGACCAGCAACGGCATGACCACCGTGAATCCGGCTGCCACAACCTCGTCGGCGAACGCAATCACCGTTGGAGTGATCCCAGGAATCTCATGCACCACGACAACTCCCGGACCCGAGCCTTTGCGCAGAACCGTCCTCGTGATTCCGTCGTGGGTGAATTCGCGGCCCTCCCACCCGATCAAACCTCCCAGTGAGTCATCGGTCGTCATCGCAGGCCGGCGGTGGCTTCGAGGGCGGCACTGGCGAGTTGCTCGACGCGAACCTTGGTCAGCTCCAGATCGTCGACTTCGTCGGCCATCGCCCCGTGCAGGTAGCGGGCGTAGACGCCCTCACAGATCACTGCCAGCCGGAACCCGCTGAACGCAACGTAGTACCCGACGTTCGAGACGTCTCGTCCGGTGACCCGGGCGTACCGCTCAACGACATCAGCGTATGCTGGGAACCCGGCCTCGCCGGTCGGATCGTTGAACACGTTGCGAGGGGCCCCCGGGTCGGTCCAGTAGACCCCGAGATAGCCAAGGTCGGCGAGTGGGTCGCCGAGGGTGCACAGCTCCCAATCGAGCACCGCGGCGATGCGGCCCGTCGTGACATCGGTGAGGCAATTACCGAAGCGATAGTCGCCGTGAGCGATCGACACCCCGACCTGCTCGGGCATATTGGCCCGCAGTCGTCGGGCGACTTCCTCGATGGCGGGGAGTTCGCGGGTCTTGGAGCTGTTCCACTGGGTTGTCCACCGGCGGACCTGGCGTTCGACGTATCCCTCGCGTTTGGCGAGGTCGCCCAAGCCGACCTCGTCGATGTCGACGGCATGAAGGTCGGCCAACACATCGACCAGGTGGTCAGCTGCTGGACCGCGTCGCTCAGTCGGCAGATCGGCCGCTCGTTCGGGGCTGTCGAGCACCACCCCGTCGACGTAGCCCATGACGTAGAACGACGCACCGTTGACGGCCTCGTCGGTGCAGAGTCCGAGCGCAGGGGCGACAGGGACCGACGTCTTACCCACCGCTGAGATGATTTTGTGTTCGCGGGCCATGTCATGGGCCGTGGCGAGCACGTGGCCCATCGGCGGTCGTCGGAGCACGAAGCGGTTCCCGGCCGCATCAAACACCTTGAATGTCAGATTCGAGCGCCCACCGGCGATGAACTCATAGGTGAATGGGGCCTGCGCCCCGGCAATATTGGCGGCCAGCCAATCACTGACCTTCGGCTCATCGATCCCTCGCATCGCCCGGACCGTAGCCCGTCGACGTGCGGCCATGCTCAGCCGGGTCGGCCCACTCCACTGACCTTGCTCCAGTTGACACCGGAGATCTTGACGAACGAGCCGGTATTGGGAGCGTGGATCATCTGGCCGCCGCCGATGTAGATGCCCACGTGGCTGATCGGATTATAGTCGAAGATCAGGTCGCCAACCTGCACATCTGCCGGGTCGACATGCGGAATTGAGGCGTACTGCATTCTTGACTGATGTGGCAGCGAAACGCCGGCCTGTCCCCAGGCCCACGCCGTCAGCCCAGAGCAGTCGAACGACACTCCTGGGTTGGACGTAGCGAACTTGTAGGGCACGCCGAGTTGGCTGCGAGCGGCGGCCACGGCACCTGATGCCCCGGGCGATGGCGGTGGCGGTGTGTTGCCACCACCGCTGGAGGATCCCCCGGTCGACCCGCCGGCTGATCCGCCGGGATTCGCGCCGCCACGGCTCGTCCCGCCCGTGTTTCCTCCACCGCTGGCGCGCTTCTTGGCCTGAGCATTAGCGATGGCGGTAGCAGCTTCGCGGGCGAGTCGTTCCTCGCGGGCGGCTTCCTCGGCGGCGAGCGCGGCCCCGTACTTGACCTTTTGTGCCTGCTTGAAGGCCACGAGTTCGACGGCTTTTTCCTCGGTGGCCTTGCGCTTGTCGGCAATCTCTTGGATGAGCTGCTCGGCCTGCTTCTGCTTCTTGGCGAGCTGCTCGCGGGCCTTGTTCAAATCGTTGACGGTCGAATCCAGCTGGTCGGTGGCACTTTCGCCAGCCGACAGTGCCAACTTGGTGTACTGCTCGCGCTCGACCGTCTGGGTCAGATCTGCACCGCCGCCGGTCAGCAAGCTGCCGATTCCGCCGGTCTGATCGCCCGACACGAAGGTGTTCATGGCGAACTCGCTGACCTCGGCGGCGATGTCTCCGAGTTTGACCTCGAGCTCGCTGACCCGTGCGGCAGCGGTGGCGATATCGGCCTGCACCTGGGTCAGCTCGCCCATCGCCACGAGGGCATCCTCGTCGAGGAGATCTTTCTCATGATCGAGGCGCTCGATCTCATCTTGAGCCCGCTGAATCTGGGCGGCGATTTCACTGCTCGACTGAGCGCTCGAGGTTGGGATGTTGAAGGCAAACAGCCCCACGATGGTCAGGAGCGAGACAGCACCCCGATGACCTGTACTCCGACCCGGTCGCATGATGGGCTGACTCTAGCGAAGATGACGAACAGGTTGCGAGGCGACCTGAACTGTTGAGCCTTTCGCACTGTTCGCGCGGTTATTCCCACTCAATGGTGCCGGGCGGCTTCGACGTGATGTCGTAGGCGACGCGGTTGACGCCGTCGACCTCATTGATGATTCGGCTCGACATCCGTTCCAGCAGGTCATACGGCAGTCGCGCCCAGTCGGCGGTCATCGCATCTTCGCTGGTCACGGCCCGAATAATGATGGGGTAGGCGTAGGTGCGCTCGTCGCCCATCACGCCGACGGAGCGAATGTCGGGAAGTACGGCGAAGGCCTGCCAGATCTCCCGGTCGAGGCCGGCGTCGTGGATCTCGGCGCGCACGATCGCGTCGGCCTCCTGCAAAATGGCCACCCGTTCGGGGGTGACCTCGCCGATGATTCGGACCCCCAGGCCGGGGCCGGGGAACGGCTGGCGATAGACGAGCTCGTCGGGCAGGCCGAGCTGGGAACCCATCGACCGCACCTCGTCCTTGAACAGATCGCGCAGCGGCTCGACGAGTTTCAAGGTCATGTCTTCGGGCAGACCGCCGACGTTGTGGTGGCTCTTGATCACGGCCGCCTTGCCGCTGGTGCCCCCCGACTCGATGACGTCGGGATACAGGGTGCCCTGCACCAAGAACTCGGCCTCGGTGATCCCGCCGGTGTGCTCCTCGAAAATCCGCACGAACAACTCGCCAATCGCCTTGCGCTTTGCCTCGGGCTCGCTGATCCCGGCGAGACGGACGAAGAACCGGGCCCCCGCATCGACGTGGATCAACTCGATGCCCATATTGCGCTTGAAGGTCTCGACGACCTGGTCGCTCTCGCCCTTGCGCATCAGGCCGGTATCGACGTAGACACAGGTCAGCTGGTGGCCGATGGCCTTGTGCACGAGCGCGGCGGCGACCGCTGAGTCGACGCCGCCGGAGAGCCCGCAGATCGCCCGGCCCGTTCCGACTTGGGCCTTCACCCGGGCAACCTGGTCCTCGATGATCGAGCCCATTTTCCACGCACCGGTCGCCCCGCAGACGGTATAGAGGAACCGGCGGAGCACCTCTTGGCCGTTGGGGGTATGGCCGACTTCGGGATGGAACTGCACCCCGTGGATACGGCGCTCGACATTCTCCAACACCGCAACGGCAGCCTCCGGGCTACTCGCCGCGACGGTGAACCCGGCGGGCGGGCGGACGATGGAGTCGAAGTGGCTCATCCACACGGGTTGGGGGCCGTCGACAAAGATGCTGCTGTTGCCGCTCGGGGTCAGCTCGGTGCGGCCGTACTCGCCACGGCCGGTGTTGGCAACCTCACCGCCGAGCTGCATCGCGATCAACTGGGCGCCGTAGCAGATGCCGAGGATCGGCACGCCGAGGTCGTAGACGTCGCGGTCGATGATCGGGGCGCCGGCGACGTGCACGCTCTTGGGGCCACCCGAGAAGATCACGCCGGTAGGGGCCTTGGCGGCAATCTGCTCGGCGGTGATCGTGTGCGGAACGATCTCGGAGTGGACCCCGGCCTCCCGCACGCGGCGGGCGATGAGCTGGGCATATTGCGCACCGAAGTCGACGACCAGAACGGTCTCGGCCGGCGATGACGAGGGGGGAGCGTCCATCGCCCCCGAGCGTAGCCAGGCTCACCGCCAACCCGCGTTTGCCGTTCGTCGCTCTGACAGGCACGATGGAGCCATGCGCCGAGCTTTCGCAGGAGTGTGGATTGCCATCGTCCTCGCCTGTGCCATCCCCGTCATCGCGTTTGCCGTTGCCCCCACCGAGCCGACCCCGCCCACGCTGGCGGGTGGTCGCAGCCTGGCAGAGTGCATCAGTGCCGCCCCGAAACCCGGTTGCGTGACGAGCACGTCAACCGACGTCAACCAGATGATCACTTTCGGGGTGCTGATGAGCGGGATGGCCTTCATCGGTTGGCGAATCGCCCGCGGCGTCCGCCGCCGCGACGCCGCTCCGCGCTGAGCTGGCTGCTGGCGGTCTCTGGTCGTGAATCGGTATCGCTTTTGATGTGAATCCACGACCAAAAGCCGGGAATTGCCGGAAGTTGGTGCCTGGCTCCCACATCCGTGCGCGAACTACGCCGCGTTGACAACGATCGCCCGCCGCCAGCACGGGCTCATCACCACGTGGCATCCCATCGGTCCGGTGCCGAGGTGTGGGGAGCGCGGGTTCGTGGTGGGTCACCTATCGACGTCACGGTCGACCGGCACCGCAGCGACGTCAACCTCGACGGAGTCGTCATCCACCGCCCTCGGGTTCGCACGGACCTCACCCCGTCGTTGCCAGTCGTTGCCGACGTTGTTCAGCGTCACTCTCGACCCGGGGCGGGGTACGGTCACGGCGTGACGCCTGACGAGTTTCGCCATCATGGACATGAGCTGATCGACTGGATCGCCGACTATCTCGGCGGATCGGGAGAGCCGAGCGGGGTCGAGCGATTCCCGGTGCACCCGGCGACCGTGCCGGGGGATGTTCGGACGCTGCTGCCGGAGCATCCGCCCGCCGTGCCCGAGTCGTTCGATGCGGTGATGGCTGACGTGGAGCGGGTGGTGATGCCCCACATCACCCACTGGCAGCATCCGAGTTTTTTCGCCTACTTCCCATCGAACACGACGTACTCCTCGATTCTCGGCGAATTGCTCGCTGCCGGACTCGGCGTGAACGGCATGAGTTGGGTCACGTCACCGGCCGTCACCGAGATCGAGACGCTGATGATGGATTGGATGGTCGAGCTCCTCGGCCTGCCCACCACGTTTCTGTCGACGAGCGCGACCGGCGGCGGTGTGATCCAGGCGACGGCCAGCGAGGCCACCTTGACCTCGATCATCGCCGCCCGGTGGCGGGCGACGCAGGGCGCGGTCAATGCCGATGGGGACACCACCCGTCTCGTCGCGTACGCCACCGCCCATGCCCATTCGTCGATCGAAAAAGGCCTGCGTATCGCCGGAATCGGGACCGATCGTCTTCGGTTCGTCGACGTTGATGAGACATTCGCGATGCGGCCCGAGGCGTTGAGCGCTGCAATCGCGGCTGACCTGGCCAACGGGCTCACGCCGTTCTGGGTGTGTGCGGCGTTGGGGACGACCAGTTCGACGGCATTCGATCCGCTGCGACCGATCGGCAACATTGCTCGCGAGCGCGGACTATGGCTCCACGTCGATGGAGCGATGTCGGGCATCGCGACGCTCGCTCCTGAGCAACGTTGGATGCAGGACGGCATGGAACTCGCCGACAGTTACTGCACCAACCCGCACAAGTGGATGGGGGTCAACTTCGACTGTGACTTGTTCTGGACCTCGGATCGCGCTGCGCTCCTCGGGGCGCTGTCGATTTTGCCGGAGTATCTGCGGTCGCAGGCTGCCGAATCGGGTCGGGCGATCGACTATCGCGACTGGGGTGTTCCGCTTGGCCGTCGGTTCCGGGCGCTCAAGCTGTGGTTCACGCTGCGCTGCGAGGGGATCGAATCAGTGCAAGAGATGCTGCGCTCGCACATCGGTCTGGCGCAGGACCTGGCCGGTTGGGTACGGGACGATTCGCGGTTCGAGATCGTCGCCCCTCATCCGCAGAGTCTGGTGTGCTTCCGCTTAGTGGGCAACGACAGCCTGACCGACTCGTTGATCGAGCGAGCCAACTCCACCGGCGAGGCGTTGTTCACCCGTACCGTGCTCGACGGCCGCAGCGTGCTGCGCTTCTCGGTCGGTGGTCGACTCACCGAACGCCGCCACGTCGAGGCAGGTTGGGCCTTGGTGCAGCGGATCGCCAGCGAGGTTTGCTGATCGCGTTTGGTGAACCGGCGGAACAGCCCGATATTGACGAACCCCGGTCCTTTCGGACCGGGGTTCTGGGTCGGGCTGGGTGACGGTGCCGGTCGGGAGGGCGGTGCTGGGCTGCACGCTCGAAGACGGCTCGAAGCCGTTCATGGTGGGAGCGCCCGGAGCCAGTCAGGCCGTCGTCTCGGCACCTGAATTACGGGAATGCATCCGCAAGGAGCACTCCTCAATCCAGTGCATCGTCACCTCGTTCAGCCCGGCGGTGTCTCCTCCGATTCAGCGTTGCCGTGCATGCTGTCTACCTCTCGATGGTTCGAAGAAGTGGTTGGTTGACATCCATCACCATGCACCTTTTCAACGCGCGATACAAGCCTTGACTTCAGATTTCTCCTGGGGTAAAAGCGTGGACAAGAAGATCGCTCGCGAACGCGATCAATGCGCTGACCAGGGCATGCGGTGCCTCCCATGGGACAAAGTGCCCGCAGTCTCGCAAAAGGAACGGCCCGACGTGGTGGGGAAACGTGATCGCCGCCATTCGATCGAAATCGGGATAGATCACGTGATCGCTCGGGCCGAAGAGCAGCAGAGTTCTGGTCGACTCATTTCGCGCGAAGAGCGATGTCCCACTACGCGTGGCGGGATTGAACGAACTCTCATATCCTCCAAATGAGGCACGCATCTTGCTTCCATCCGCGAACGGTTCGGTGTGGAAGTCGACCTCGCCGGGGGCCGTGAACGCCCCAGGGTGTGCCCAGAAGCGCGAGGTGTAGAACGTGGCAATGTACCGCTGTCGCTGCTCGGGTGTGGTGAGCTCGGCGGCCAACCCGTCGGGGTCGGTGCCTTGACGGATGAAGTAGTCCGACGCCTCACGCGCCGGACGGCTGCCGGTCAGATGGGCCATCCGCTCCTTGTCGTACGGCAGTGGAGAGTTGAACAGCACCATCCGGTCAACCCACTCCGGATAGCGCAGGGCGAGGTCTTGGATGATCGGCCCCCCGAGATCGCCGCCGACAAGCACCACCCGATCATGGCCGAGCACGCCATGAACCAGTTCGTAGAGGTCGTGGGAGTGCGCGGCCACGTCGTGAAATCCGTCGGTCCCCAGGTCGCTGTCGCCGAAGCCCCGCAGGTCGGGCACGATCACCTCGAACCCCGCAGCGGCCAGCGGCTCGATCACCTTCCAGAAGATCCGCTTCGACTCGGGCCACCCGTGCACACAGACCACCGGAACCCCGCCCACGTTCTCTCGCACATAGGCGAGTCGCGTGCCACTCGGCGTCGCGAAGTGGGTGGTGAAGCGGGTCGGATCAACGTCGGCCGGCGCAGTCATCACCGGAGGGTAGGCGACTCACGGGCTTGGAATGAGCGAAAACGGTCCTGGGCCCGCTCCAAGAGGAGCGGGCCCCAAGCTACGGGGGGAGCAGAGGTAGATCAGGCGGTCGTGGTTGAGGGTGCTTCCTCAGTGGCCGCCGGGTCGTCGGCATCGGTGCCGCCACCATGGCGTCCACCGTGGCGTCCGCCGCCCCGTCCGCCGGCCGGCATGTCCTCGGTCGCAGTCACCGTGTAGCTGGCGTCGACTTTGACGACAACCTGGGTGCCGTCGGCCTTGGTCACGTGGGCCTCGAAGGGAGATCCGTCGGAGTCGGTCTCGACTCTGTCAATCGTGCCGTCGGGGATGGCGGCTTGAGCCGCGGCGGTCACCTTGGCAGCTTCGTCGCCGACGAGCAC
>JANNNL010000067.1:0-10497 GCA_031398525.1 Actinomycetes bacterium
GACGATGGGGCCAAGTAGCTCCTGCAATCTAGCAACCGCCGAGCCGTAGACCAACCGCGAAATCACACGGGAAAACGACGAAGGCCGACCCGAAGGTCGGCCTCGTGAGCTGGGGAGCCAGGAATCGAACCCGGAATAACAGTACCAGAAACTGCTGTGTTGCCAGTTACACCACTCCCCACGGAGCAGCTAGATGCTAGCGGGACCGACCGCCTCGCCCCACACCGATTTCGCAGTTAGCCGGTGACCTTCCACAGCCGCTCGAAGCCGACGACCCGTCCGAGGGCGATCCCGGCCGCCTCCTTGACCTGCCGTCGGAATGCGGTGAAGCCCCGCACCGGACTCGTGCGGGTAGGCGAGACGAACGCCGTCAGTCCGAGCTCCGAGGCGATGTATCGGCTACGCAGCGAGTGGTACGGGTCGGTGACCACCAGCACCTGTCGAGCGCTACGGGCGCCAAGGATCTGCGCCACGGCGTCGAGCGACTCCCAGGTTGAACGGCCACGATCCTCTTGCAGCACCGACTCGGGGGGCACGCCCTTGGCGATCAGATACAGCGCCGACGCCCCGGCCTCGGTGTACCGGTCGGCGGGTTGCTTACCGCCGGTCACGACGACTATCGGCGCGAAACCCTGGGCATAGAGTGCGGCGGCATGGTCGAGCCGGGCGGCGAGTTGCGGGGATGGGCGACCGTCGTACTGAGCGGCACCGAGGACAACTATCGCATCGACGGACCGAGCTTGATCTGACCGCCCGGTCGACCAGACCTGCGCGAAGCAGAGCAGAAAATAGCCGATGACCAGACCACCCGCACCCAACGTCACCCACCGCAATCGACGACGACGCGGCGATCGCGCTCGGTCAACCGGACTCTCGTCGGGGAACTCCGACCGTTCGGGCGCGTCGTCAGGCAACGCAGTCTCGGGTTCAGTTGCGAACCAGAGCGCGTCACGATCAGTCACTCGGTGGGCTCCCACGCGAGCAACGCGCGCAACCGGGCGATCGTCTCGCCGCGACCGAGGATCACCAACGGCTCATACAACGGCGGACCGACGAGGCGACCGGTGACGGCGAGACGCACGGGGCCCTGGGCGGGGCCGCGCTTCAGGCCGTGCGTTGCGCCGATCTCCTCGACCGTGGTCTTGAGGGTCTCGGCCTCCCACTCGGCGGTGGCGAACGCGGCGATGACATCGGCGAGCAGCGCTCGGGCCGTGTCGTTCATCACCTTGGTTCGCGCCTCGGTGTCGAATACGGGCTCGTCGAGCATCACAAAGTCGATCGTGCCCGGGGCATCGGCGAGGGTGACGGCACGCTCCTGCACGAACGGGGCCATCCGGATGAAGGTGTCCTGGCTCCACCGATGGCCCGGGTGAGCGTCGCGCCATGCGGCCAACCACGGCTCGCAGGCGGCGACAAAGTCGGCGGGGGCCATGGCCCGGATGTAGTCGCCGTTGAACGCGGCGAGCTTCTTCAGGTCGAAGAACGCGGGCGACGAGACGACGTCGGCCAGGGAGAAGTCCCGCACCATGTCGGCCCAGGGAACGATCTCGGCGTCACCCTTGGGGGTCCAGCCGAGGGTCATCAGGTAGTTACGCATCGCATCCATCACGAAGCCCTCGTCGCGGAACTGCTCGAGGGCAACCTTGTCACGACGCTTCGACAGCTTCTTGCGAGCCTCGTTGACCAGCACCGGCACGTGGGCCCACACCGGCGGCGTCTCACCGAACGCCTGCCACATCAATTGCTGCTTGGGCGTGTTCGGGAAGTGCTCCTCGCCGCGCACCACCAGGGTGATCCGGTGGGTGATGTCGTCGACAACGTTGGCGATGAGGAACAACGGCGAGCCGTTGCCCCGCAGAACGACGAAATCCTCCATCGAGGCGTGCTCGAACTCGACGTCACCGCGAATCAGATCGCTGACCACCGACGACCCTTCGGGGACCCGGAAGCGCAATGCGCGGCCCGGCCCAGCGGTAAGACCGCGGTCGCGACAATAACGGTCGTAGCCGTGCTTCTCGTGGCCGGTCCGGGCAACGAGGTCGTCACGAGTGCAGTCGCAGTAGTACGCCGCGCCGATGTCGGCTAGGCGATGCGCGGCGCTGACGTGGGCTTCGACGTTGGCCGACTGATAGTAGGGGCCTTCGAACGCCGGGTCGGTCGGGGAGACTTCGAGCCAGGCGAGGGCGTCGAGGATGCCCTGCGTCCATTCGGGCTGATTGCGAGCGTCATCGGTGTCTTCGACTCGCAGCACGAACGTGCCACCCGACTGCTTGGCAAGGATCCAGTTGAACAGCGCGGAACGGGCGCTGCCGACGTGGAACATCCCGGTCGGGGAAGGGGCGAAGCGGACACGCAAGGACGACATGATCCGACCAGGTTACGGGGGGCTGGGCACACCTTTGCGGGCATGCTGGACGAGTGATCGTGGCGACATGGAACGTGAACTCATTGCGGGCTCACGCCGATCACGTCCTCGCTTGGGTCGACCGCGAACGACCCGATGTTCTCGCCCTGCAAGAAACGATGTGTTCCGAGCGCGAGGCGCGCCACATCGGTTTCGCCGGCATCGGCTATGAGATCGTCGCCCACGGCGACTCCAAGCCAACGTCGACACCCGGACCGAACCAATCTTCGTCGAACACGCCGCATAACTCGTCGACATCATCGCCCCGCTGACGGTGCGCGACACCGAACACGCCTGTCGGACCTGGAAACGCAACGCCGACGCCATCGCCGACGGCCCACCCCCACCCGACGTCCCGACCGCGAACTCTCGTTCTCCCGCGCCGATGACGGCGCGTTGGTTGGCCGCTTCACCCTCGACCCGACCATCGCCACCGAATTCGAACGAACGATCGGTACCGCCATGGAATGGGAAGGGTCCGGCGACACTCGCAGCCTGTCGGAACGCAACGCCGACGCCCTCCACGACATCTGCGCGTTCTTCAACGCCAACCACGACAAAGACGGCACACCCCGCCACCGCCCCCACGTCGAAATCAACCTCGACGCCGACCTGCTCGGCCACGACAGGTGTTGCGGGTCGACCGTCGATGGTGACCCGCTGTCGGCGTCGGCGACCGAGGCGTACCTGTGCGACTCCAAGATCCAACGATTCATCCTCTCCGCCGAGGTGCCACTCAGCATCGGGCGCGAATCGCGCACTGTGCCGCTCGACATGTACCGCGCCGTCGCCAAACGAGACGGTGGCTGCCGCTACCCCGGCTGCAACCGCAAAATCGCCTGGTGCGAAGCCCACCACATCTGGTTCTGGCGCAACGGCGGCCCCACCGAACTCGCCAACCTCGTCCTCCTCTGCTCGCGCCACCACCACCAGATCCACCGCCGAGACTGGTACCTGAAACTGCTGCCCGGAGGCACCGTCATGGTCACCACCCCCGGCGGATTCACGTACACCAGCGAACCCCACCCCAAACCCGCCCGCCAAGTCAACCGCCTCCAAACGTGAGGGCGGACTGCAACTCGCGGTCAATGTCCAACCGGCGAATCGACTCGATGATCTTTGCCGCGTCTCCCCCCGGTCTTACCGACCAGGGGGTCGACGCTGAGGAAGGTCCCGGGGTGGGGTCGTGGTGGCGGTTGTTGAGGTAATCGGGAGTCACGTTGACGTCTGGGTGGCGGTGGTGGACAACACGAGATTGCGGAGTTGGCGGAGGGCGACGGAAAGGGTGGTCAGGTCGAAGGTGCCGACGCGGCGGATCTCGGAGAAAATGCTGGTGGCACGGTCGACGGCTCGGGCCTGCGCCGATGCCCAGGCGGCGGCGTCGCCGCCGTGGGCCAATACGTCCGAGGTCAGGTCGGTGAGCGCCGACAGCAGGTCGTCGCGTACAGCTGCACGGGCGTGGGTTTGCCAGCGATCGGCTCTCGGTAGCGACCCGATCGCGTTCCACAGCCAGGTCACGTCCAACGCCTCGACCAGCTGCCAGTACGCCCCGGCCGCGTCGGTCAGGGCGCAGGCGTGCATCGTCGAGAGTTCGACCATGTCAAACGCAGTGTGCATCAGCGGCCAGATCGCCGACTGCTCGGCGAGATCGGGGGCGACGCCCGACACGATCCGTTCGGCGGCGAGAGCCTGGGTCTGATCGGCGAGAGGCCCCCGGACCAGCGGGGCGAGCGATTCCAGCAGTTCCTGCACTCCTGGTCGCATCACCGCAACCGTTTCGGCGAGGGCGAGGGGCGGGCGGCGATGGCGCAATAGCCACAGCACACTGCGTTCGGCCATCCGACGAGCCTCCATGAACAGCGAGAGCTGCGTGGCCAGTGTTACATCACTACCGGTGGCCTCGATTGTCGCCCACAGCGCCGGCAGGCCGAAGATGTCACGAGCGGCCACCCAGGCCCGCATCACATCACCGATCGCGGCGCCAGTCTCCTCGGTCATCCGGTGATCGAAAGTGATCCCCGACAGGTTGACCATCTGGTTGACGATTGCCGTCAACGTGATTTCGGACCGCAGCGGATGCCCCAGGATCGCTTCGGGGAACCGGGTACGCAGGGCCGTCGGAAAGTACGCCAAGAGGTCAGGTTTGAAGTACGGGTCGAGCCCGACCCCGGAGGTCTGCTCGATCTCGGCGATATTGGCGTTCTTGGTATACGCCAGCAGCACGGCAAACTCAGGCGTGGTCAGCCCGGCCCCGGCGGCTTGTCGGTCGGCGAGCTGCTTGTCGGTCGGCAGAAACTCGATCGACCGGTTCAACCACCCTTCCACCTCCAACTGGTGGATGTAGCGGGCGTGGACGTTGACCATCGGCGCGGCCTGGGTCCGAGCGATCGCCAGCGCCAGCGTCTGGGCCTGGTTGTCATCGAGCACCAGTTGGCCGACCTCGTTCGTCATCTCGGCCAACAACTCATTGCGCTGCTTGACGGTCATATCGCCCGCAGCAACCATCTGGTTCAGCAGGATCTTGATGTTGACCTCGTGGTCGGAGCAGTCGACCCCGGCCGAGTTATCGATCGCGTCGGTGTAGATCAGTCCGCCGGCCAGGGCATATTCGACTCGGCCCCGCTGGGTGAACCCGAGGTTGCCACCCTCTCCGACGATCCGGGCGCGCAGTTGGTTGCCATCGATCCGCAAACCGTCGTTGGCACGATCTCCGACGTCGGCGTGGTTTTCGGTCGAGGCCTTCACGTAGGTCCCGATCCCCCCGTTCCACAACAGGTCGACGGGAGCCTTGAGGATCGCCGAGATCACCTCGGTCGGAGCGAGGGCCCGGGCGTCGACACCAAGCGCGGCGCGTACCTGATCGGACAACTCGATCACCTTCGCCGACCGCAGGAACACTCCCCCACCGGTGGAAATGAGGGTCGCGTCGTAGTCGGCCCAACTCGATCGAGGTAACACGAACAGCCGCTGGCGCTCAGCGAACGACGCCGACGCGTCGGGCGTCGGGTCGATGAAGATGTGACGATGGTCGAAGGCGGCCACGAGTCGAAGATGAGGCGACGACAACAGCCCGTTGCCGAAGACATCGCCGCTCATATCGCCGATTCCAACGACCGTCAACGGGTCGGAGTCGGCATTCTTGCCGAGCACGCGGGCGTGGCGACGCACGCTCTCCCACGCTCCCTTGGCGGTGATTCCCATCGCCTTATGGTCGTAGCCGACGCTGCCGCCCGAGGCGAAGGCATCCCCGAGCCAGAACCCGAACCGCGCCGACAGTTCGTTGGCGATGTCAGAGAACGTGGCCGTTCCCTTGTCGGCGGCGACGACGAGGTAGGTGTCGTCACCGTCGTAGCGCACCGTTGCCGGGGGTGGCACCACTGCTCCGCCGACGATGTTGTCAGTCATGTCGAGCAGACCCGAGACGAAGATTCGATAGCACTCGACGACCTCGGCGCGCATCGCCTCAGGGTCGGTCGGCGGCCGCTTCATCACGAACCCGCCCTTGGCCCCGACCGGCACAATCACCGCGTTCTTGACCATCTGTGCCTTCATCAGCCCGAGCACTTCCGTGCGGAAGTCCTCGCGCCGATCGCTCCACCGCAACCCGCCCCGCGCTACCCGACCACCGCGCAGATGCACCCCTTCGACCCGGGGCGAGTACACCCAGATCTCGAACATTGGGCGCGGTAGTGGCAGGTCGTCAATCAAGGCCGGGTCGAGCTTGAACGCCACCGACGTGCGGAACGGACCCACAGCGCCTTCAAGACTCGTCGCGTCCATTGGACGAAACGCGCTGGTCCGCAACGTCGCCTCGATCAACCCGAGCATCGCCCGGCCGATGCGGTCCTCATCGAGGCTCGGGATCGCATCGAGGCACTGCGCCAAGTTGCCCCGCACGGCGATGACGGTGGCCTCTCGATCGGTCGACGCGGCCGGATTGAACCGCACATCGAACAGCTGCGAGAGCAGCCTCGCAAGGTTGGGGTGCTTGGCCAGCGCGCCTTCGATCGCCTGTTGACTGAACGGAAAACCGGTCTGACGCAGGTACTTCGCGAAAGCCCGAAGGATCGTGACCTGCCGACCGCTGAGCCCAGCGACCAAGACGAGACGGTTGAATCCATCGTTGTCGCTGTCCCCGCGGAACAGTGACTCGAACGTCTCGCGCAACTCATTGGCGCGGGCGTCGGTGAACTCCACTCCATCGGGCAGGCGGACGCCGATGTCGTAGACCCATCGCCGGCCGCCGCCCTGGGGGGCGAACTCGAAGGGTCGTTCGTCGACGACGGCGAGGCCGAGATTTTCGAGTAACGGCAACACCGACGACAACGTGATCGGCTCCCCGGCCCGGTACACCTTGAACCGCCGCTCGCTCGGGCCGTCCTCGATACGTCGCTGAATCGCCGTCGAGAACGACTCCCCCGTCAACCGGGCCAGTTCGACGAGATCGGCGACCGCAATCCGCGGATCGGTGACAGCTTGATAGTCCACCGGGATTGCGGTCCCGAAGGTGCCGAGTAGTTCACGGGCTCGCTGTTCGCCGTGCGCCGCAGTCATCTCATCGGCCATGCGGTCGGCCCACCTCGTCGTCAGCGCATCGATCCGCGCTTCCAAATCGTCACGACGCACAACCGGCATCGCCCCGTCGACTCGGTGGACAACCACATGCACGCGGGCGAGGACCGATCCGCCGAGCGAGGTGTCGTGCTCGACCCGATCACCGCCGAACGCAACCCGAACGGCCTCGGCGACCGCGCCAGCGGTGTCTCCCGAGAATCGATTGCGCGGCAGGTAGACGAGGCAACTGATCCACCGTCCCCCGGGTTCGGCGATGGGGATGACCCGCACCATCTGGCGCTCGTTGATCCCGACAATCGTCGAGACGGCATCGAACAACTCGTCCGATGCGACCTCCATCAACAGGTCACGAGGGAATCCTTCCAGCGCGCCACGCACCGCCCGACCGGAGTGACTCTCGGCGGGAAACTCGGCGTGGGCCAGGATCGCCTCGGCCTTTTCCCGCAGAAGCGGGGTCTCGGTCACACTCTCGCGATAGGCCGCCGCCGAGAACAGCCCGAGGATACGCTCCTCGGCAACCACCTCTCCCGCGGGGTTGAAGCGACGAACGGCCACGCACGCCATCCGCGACGGGCGGTGAACCGTCGACCGCCGATCGGTGCGGCTGATCGCCACCAGCGCCGTTCCCGGCGCCATTGGCGGATCGACCATCGAGGTCTCGCGACACAGGCCGAGACCGCTCGATTCGTCCATTTCGAGGAGCCCGTCGGCGAGTCCGTTTGGGCTGACGTCGTATCGGGCCATACCGAGAAACACGAATCGGCGACGCGTCATCCACACCAACAGCCGTTGCGCAATCGCGCCGGGCTCGGCTTGCGCATCGAGGCTCGATGCGATCTCCATCACCCGGGCACGCATCGCGTCGATGTCATCGACAGCTCGCCGTACGTCCGCGAGTGCCCGGCGCAACTCAACATCGAGCGCCGCGGCCGCCTCGGCCGAACACCGATCGATCTCGAACAGCATCCACGCCTCAACCCGATCGCCGCTTGCGGGAAACTCGACGATCTCGCCGTGGGCGTTCCGCTCGACATGGAGCATCGGATGGATCGTGAGGTGGATGCCCAATTCGTGGCGGGCGAGGGCCATGCGGACCGAGTCGACCAGGAACGGCATGTCATCGGTGACGATCATCACCACGGTGTGCGCCGATTGCCAGCCGTCACCGCCGGCGGTCGGATTGGCGATGGCAAGAGCCGGAGTGCCGACCGTACGCGACTGCCCCAACCGGAAGTGGCTGATCGCCGCACCGTACAAGTCGGCCGCGGGTCGCCGGGTCAGATCGACCGGGTCGCAGTCCGCCAGGTAGTGACGGATGAAGTCCACACCCAGCGTGCGGATCGAGTCATCCAAGCGCTCCTCGGCGAGTCGGGCAACCCGTTCGACGGCATCCGCCGCGTGTCTATCCGCGCTCATTCCCCACTGCCTCCTGTTCGACGACCCGACGACGTTGGCGGATCCCGTGCGCTGGATCGTAGTTGCCCCGAAGGACGCCGCGCCGCTCCGTCTCAGGCGCGCGTGTTTCGTCGATCACCAGGTCCGAGAGACAAGCCGGTTGGCAAGATGCAGGCGTGGAATCGACTCACGCTCCCGGCATCGTCCCGCCTCGTCCGATCGTCGTCATCGGCGACGCGAATCCCGATCTCGTGCTCCAGGGCGACGTACGCCCACGCTTCGGGCAGGTGGAACAACTGACCGACTCGGCTGATCTCGTCCTCGGGGGTTCAGCAGCGATCACCGCGTGCGGAACGGCCCGACTCGGCGTGCCCACCCGCTTGATCGCCGCAATCGGCGACGACACCTTCGGTCGATTCGTGGCGGATCGCCTAGCCGAACGGAGCGTTGACATAACCAGCCTGGTGACCCGGGCCGACCGTGCGACCGGGCTGTCGGTGATCTTGTCAACCCCCGACGACCGGGCGATTCTCACCAGCCTTGGAACGATTCCTACGCTCGGGCCCGACGATGTGCGGGGCCGGTTCACCGACCCGGTCCATCTCCATGCCTCGTCGTTCTTCCTCCTTCCGACCATGTCGGCGGGCCTGGCCACCGTGCTGGGCGAGGCCCGCGCCAACGGGACAACCACGTCGCTCGATACCAACTGGGACCCCGCCAGGCGGTGGGTCGGGGTCCACGACGTGCTCGCCTCATGCGATCTGTTCTTCCCCAATGACCGCGAGCTGCTGGCCATCGCCGGTGGGGACGAGATCGGAGAGGCCGGCCCTCGGCTCGCCGCCGCGACGGGCGCAACCGTGATTGCCAAGTGTGGAGCCGATGGGGGCCGGCTGTGGTCGCCCGACGGGCTCCGCCTACATCACCGACCCCGGCCGACCACCGTGGTCGATACGACCGGAGCGGGCGACAGCTTCAACGCCGGATACCTCGCCGGATACGTTCGAGGATTCAGCCCGTCCCGTTGCCTTGCAATCGCCGTCACCGCCGGCAGTCTGTCGACACGCGGCCCCGGTGGCACCGCGTTCCAAGCCACGTGGGACGAGATAGAACACGCATTGGAGACCCACGATGGATGAGTCCGCCTGATCATCGTCGTGACCCTCAGCCCGCCTTCTGTCGCACAGTGGTCCTCCGCCAGGCCTCGCTCATCACGGGAGGACCACCGATCGGGTGAGGCGGTTCGGACGGTCTGGGTCGAGCCCTTTGGCGAGGGCGAGTACCAGTCCAAGGCGCTGGGCGACAACGAGCTGAGCCAACGGATCGAGGTCGGGTTCGCACCACACCGTTGCTTCCGTCTGACGCACCTCGGCCAGCAAACCAGCAGGTGGACGCCCAAAAATGAAGACCAGCGAACGCGAACCGGCGACCGCGATGGGGCCGTGGCGATAGTCCATCGCCACATGACTTTCGCTCCACGCCTGGGCCATTTCGCGAACCTTGAGGGCCGCCTCGTTGGCGAGTCCCACGCCCGCCCCCGTCGCCAGGAAGACGAAGTGTTCGAGGCCGCGCAGATCGGGCAGATCAGCAGCCAACGCCCGGCGGGCGTGAGCTCCAAGATCAGTGGTGTCGCCGAGCGCTGCTCGGGCCAGGGCAATCAACGTGGTCGGAAACCGCGTCTGGACGACAGATTCCTCGTCGGCTTCCGGTAGCCGAATTGTCGTGTCGACCAAGGTGTCGAATCGATCCGACACCGGGGAGCCGACGGCCGTCACCGCCGTGCGATGGCCGACGTGCGGCAGGCCGGCGAGCGCCAGCAACACCTCGGTGGTAGTTGCGGAGCGCGAGATGGCCACGGTGTGGTCGTACCGGCGGTGGAACGGGTCGCTGGCGAACGCGGCATCGGTTTCGCCGACCCCCGCATCCTCTCGCAGGCGAGCAATGACCTGGGCGACGAAGGCCGATGTCCCACACCCGATCAGCTGGGCGCGACCCGTGCCGATGAGCGCCGTGCCGTCGAGGGCCGCTCGTTGACGGGCTCGATCCCACAGGGCCGGTTGGCTGGCAATCTCCTCAGCTGTCACTAACGCGGTCATGCCCCCAATGATGACAGCGTATGTTTCACC
>JANNNL010000163.1:0-2714 GCA_031398525.1 Actinomycetes bacterium
GATGGGGAATGCCGCACACGACCAGGCCACCGACCACATGACAACCGTCGTCGTGAATGTGAGGATGCCCCACGGCAGCATGATCAGCCCGTAGGCGAGACCTTTCCATCCCGGACCGTCGACGAGACCCGCCCGCAGCCGGTCGGTCCACCGGCCTTCGTTGGCGAACGGAGCGGAGGCCGGGAACACCGTGCCAAGGAAGGCCCGAGCCCGCAGTCGCTCGACGGTCCCCACCAAGCGACCCGACACGACCGACACGGCCAGCAACGGGATGCCGATGAGGGTGACCACCAGGCCGGCGCTGACCGACAGCACCGTCACCCCCCAGGTGAAGAAGGCGATCCCCGCCCCCAGGTCGAGCAGCAGATGCAGCGACTCCAGCCAGGTTCGGGCCTGAACCAACGGCCCGAACAGGCGGCGGATCAGCGACGGCTTGGCGAACTCAGCCGGCGCGGGCGATGCCGCTGCATACGGCACTGCCGAGGCGGGGGGCGGGGGAAGCGGGGTCATCTCAGCGAACGAGTTCGCGCGGGCGAGGAGCGGGGAGCGGTTGCGGTTGACCGGGTTGAACCGACCTCCCAGGTATGGCCGGCGCTTCGAAGCTGACGTGGGGGAGCACCCGGTCGAGCCGGCGCGGGATCCACCAGTTCTTCTCACCGAGCAACTCCATGGTGGCCGGGACCAGGATCATCCGGACGATCGTCGCGTCGATGAACACCGCTGTCGCCAGCCCAAGGCCGATCAGCTTGATGCCACGATCCTCACCGAAGACAAAGGGGCCGAACACACAGACCATGATGGCAGCCGCCGCCGTGATCACCCGCGCTGTCGCCGCCAGACCCTCGACGACGGCTCCGGAGTTGTCGCGAGATGCGTCGTAGCGCTCCTTGATCGACGACAGCAGGAATACCTCGTAGTCCATCGACAAACCGAAGACGATGGCGAACAGCATCATCGGCGCCCACGGCTCGATCGGGGCTGTGGCCACATTGAGCAGCGAACCACCCCAGCCCCACTGGAAGACCGCGACCATCACGCCATAGGCCGCGCCGATCGACAACAGGTTCAGCACAACGGCCTTCACGGCGACGAGCACCGAGCGGAAGACGGTGAGCAACAACAGGAAGCTGAGCAGCAGCACGGCCCCGATGAACACCGGCAAACGGGTGGCCATCTGGTGGGAAAAGTCGATGTCACTCGCCGTCGATCCACCGACGTGGGCCGTCAACCCGCTCTGCGGAATGATGTCGTCGCGCAGATGGCGGACCAGGTTCTCGGTGGCAACGTCCTGCGGCGAAGTCGTTGGGATCACTTGGATCAACCCGGCCCGGCCCGACTCGCTCGGGATCAGGTCACTGGCCATCGCGACCCCGGGTAGGTCGGCGATCTCCCGGGCAAGGTCACCAGCGGACTCCGTCGTAGCAGTCGACGGCGTGTCGACGGCAATCACCAGCGGACCATTGAGGCCGGGTCCGAAACCCTTACTGATCAGGTCGTACGCGGCCCGAGTGGTCGAGCCGACCGGGTCGTTGCCCATGTCGGCGACGGCCAGGCGCATGGCGATAGTCGGTGCACCAGCGGCCAGCAGCACGGCCAAACCGGTGACCGCGAATGCTTTGGGGCGACGCTGAATCGTGCGGCTCCAGCGATGCCAGACCGACTCCTTCACGACCGTGGGGCGGCGATGGATGCTCCAGCGATCGAGCTTGTGACCGGCGAAGCCGAGCAACGCCGGCAGCAACGTGAGCGCAGCGGCAACCGCCACGAGTACGGCGGAAGCAGTACCCAAAGCCAGCCCGTGAAGGAACGAGAGCCCCATCAGGAACATGCCCATCAGCGAAATGACCACGGTGCATCCGGCGACCAGCACGGCCCGGCCGGCGGTGGCGATCGCCTCGACGACGGCCGTTTCGGGGGTGGCGTTCGGGCGGGCCAACGCTTCGCGGAAGCGAGTGACGATGAACAGGGCGTAGTCGATGCCAACACCGATGCCGACCATCGAGGCAACCTGCACCGTGAAGTCGGGGGTGTCGACAATGCCGGTCCAGATGCCAACCCCGGCGAGTCCGATGGCGATCCCGACGATCGCGGTGAACAGGGGCAACCCCATTGCCACGACCGAACCGAAGGCGATCAACAAGATCACGACGGCGGCGATCAGACCGAAGATCTCGCTTGCCGGGACCGACCCAGTGGCGAACGCGTAGTCGGCGAACTCGACGCCGACGCCTTGGGCTCGCAGTGTGTCCGCCGCCGTCTCGATCGCGGCGACCAGTACGACTTCCTCACCGTTCGCGCTGGCGATCGAGGTGTCGATGTTGACGATGGCGACGGTGCCGTCGGCCGAGATCTGGCCCGGGCCTCCACCGCCGCCTTGCTCGGTCGGGAACGGCGACTCGACCGCGACGACGCCGGTCTCGGCGGCGACCTGCGCCACGAACTGCTCGATCTTCGGGCGGGCCGCGGTGATTCCGGCCGGGCTGTGGACGGCGACGGTCACGGAGTGGGCGCCGTTGTCGGGGAACTCCCGATTGATCAACTCGTACGCCGAGTCGGAGTCGGTACCGACGAGTCGCCCGCCGTCGGCGTACTCACCCCCGACGGCCGATGAGAGCATCGCCGACGCGACGACCCCCACGATCCAGGTGGCCAGGACGAACCAGCGGTGGCGGAAACTGAAGGTTGCAAGTGTCTTCATCATGGGTTCCATCGTG
>JANNNL010000166.1:0-9552 GCA_031398525.1 Actinomycetes bacterium
CTGCTGTTCAACAACGCCGGCATCGGTGGCGGGGGCAGCATCGTCGTCGATCCGCCCGACGAGTGGGACAAGGTGTTCGGCGTCTGCTGGGGCGGTGTATACAACGGCACTCGAGCGTTCCTGCCGATGCTGCTCGCCGCCGACGAAGGCCATGTGGTCAATACGAGCAGCGTCAACGGCTTCTGGGCGAGCCTGGGGCCGGGCATCGCCCACACCGCCTACAGCTCGGCCAAGTTCGCCGTCAAAGGGTTCACCGAGGCGTTGATCACCGATTTCGCGATCAACGCGCCCCACCTGCGGGCGTCGGTTGTGATGCCCGGTCACATCGGTACATCGATCGTGTTCAACTCCGGCGAGATGCTCGGGCGCGACCCGAAGGAGCTTGGAGATGAGCACGTCGCCGCGATCCGGGAGCGGTTCTCGGTCCAGGGCGTCGACCTATCAGCGGCCTCCGACGAAGATATCCGTGCGAGCGTTCTCGACCGAGCGGCCTCGTTCCGCGACAACGCGCCGATGACCGCCGCCGAGGCGGCAACCGTGATCCTGTCGGGTGTGCGAGCGAACCAATGGCGCATCCTGGTCGGTGACGATGCCCATCGACTCGACGAGCTGATCCGCGAGTTCCCGACCGAGGCGTACGAGGCATCGTTCCTCGACCGGCTCCGCGAGAACGGATCGTTCAGCTTCATCCCGTGACGTGGCGCCTCGTCAGCACCCTCCGCTGACCGCCACCGGACGCCAATTTGGAGTTTGGTGGCGCAGGAGGCGCTATGGCACTCCCCAGATTCATCGGGAGCACGCACCGTTGGCGTGTTGCGAACGCGAAATGCCCGGCCGCTCCCGATACGGCACCAGACTGGCGTCCATGTCTCCCGACCTTGAACTCGCGCTTCGCCTCGCCGACGCCGCCGATGCCATCTCATCACCGCCGTTCCGTTCCGAGGGGCTGCAGGTCGAGATCAAGGGCGACGGTTCGCCGGTCACGGTCGTCGACAAGGCCGTCGAGACCGCGATGCAGCAGCTGGTACTCGCCGAGCATCCCGACGACAGCTTCCTCGGAGAGGAGATCGGCCCCTCCGGGAGCGGGCCGCGCCGGTGGATCTTCGACGGCATCGACGGTACCCACAACTACGCGGCCGGTCATCCGGCGTGGGCGACGATGATCGCCCTCGAAGTCGACGGGGAGATCACGGTCGGCGTGGTGTCGAGCCCCTACGGCGGGTTCCGCTGGTACGCCGAGCGAGGCGCAGGCGCGTGGAAGTTGACAACGACGCCAGCCGACGGCGGGGTCACGAGCTTCCACGGCCTTGAGCCGACCGCCCTCAAGTGCACGACAACCGACCGATGGGATGACTCGACAACGATGTGCGTTCCCCCAGCCGGCTTCCTGCTCGGCTGGCGGTCGCCGCTGGCCGCGACTCTCGACCATGGCACTCCGTTGTCGTCACGCACCTACGCCTACTACGGCGCGGCGGTCGCCGAGGGGGACGTTGATGCCACGATCATCGTCAACGGAGGCCCCTGGGACTTCGCCGCGAATACGGTCATCGTCGAGGAAGCCGGGGGCTCCTACTGCGACCTGTGGGGTGGTCGCCGACTCGACACGACCAGCATCATCTTCACGAACGGCCTGCTCACCGACGAGATTCTGGCCATCGCAGCGAACCATCGACCCAAAACGGCCGACGACGTTGACGTCGCGAAACGGAACCCCGAGTGGAAGCCGGCACCTCGCAACCTCGATAGCTAAGCCCCGGCCTCAAGCTGGCGGCCGACCCAGTCTTCGACGTCTCGCTGGTACTGACGGGCCAATGGCGTGCCCACGAAGAGGCCGAGGCCGTGCGGTCCACCGGGGTACACGTGTAGCTCAGTTGCCACGCCAGCCTGATTGAGTCGCGTGGCATATTCGACATCTTCGTCGCGGAATCCATCGACGGCTCCCACGCAGATGTAGGCCGGAGGTAGCCCTGTCAGGTCGGTCGCCCGCGACGCGGCAGCGTACGCCGGGATGTCGTCGGTGCCGTAGAGCGGGCCAAGGTACGACTTCCAGCCGAACGTGTTCGAGTCCCGATTCCAGATCAGGAGGCCATCGAGCTGACTCGATGGGGTCGTCTGGCTATCGTCGATCATGGGGCACTCGAGCAACTGGAAGGTAATCTGGAACTCGCCGCGGTCACGGACCAGCAGCGCCAATCCGGCGGCCAGCCCCCCACCGGCGCTCACCCCGGCAATCCCGATGCGGGCGGCGTCGATGCCCAACTCGGCGGCATTGGCGTGCGTCCAGGCCAGCCCGCGGTAGCAGTCTTCCAAAGGGCCCGGGTATGCCGTCTCGGGAGCCAACCGGTATTCGACCGACACGCCGATGCACTGAAATTCCTGACACCACTTGTCGAATCTGGCGTCGTCCATGTCGTAGCTGCCGATGATGTAGCCGCCGCCATGGATCGAATAGATGCACGGCAGGTCGCCGGGAACGCCGACGGGCCGATGCAGGCGCACCACGACATCTGGATGGCCGTCGGCCCCAGGCACGACATGGTCACTGCGTTCGACCTGGTCCGACAACGGGATCGGGGCCCCCAGCGGCGTCGAGCGAACCATGTCCAAACTCTCGGCGTCGAGCGTCCCCAGCGGAATCATCGCCGCCATCGCGGCGATCTGCGCGTCTACCTCAAGCATGGCCACGTCGGTCGTCCCCTCTCGCGCGTCCCCACGACGCTCCCCCATCCTGCCAAAGCTGCAGCCGGCGAAACGAACGCCCGACAAGTCAAGCGAAGGCTTCGCCTGCGTGGGGCGGGTGGGTATCGAACCCACGACCGAGGGATTATGAGTCCCCTGCTCTAACCACTGAGCTACCGCCCCTTGTGCCCTGATACGCAAACGGGACCCCGAAGGGTCCCGTCCACTGTCGCTCCGAGAGCAGGGCTCGAACCTGCGACATGCTGATTAACAGTCAGCCGCTCTGCCAGCTGAGCTATCTCGGAAAGGCGAACACGATGATAGCGCGGCCCTCGATCATCAGACATGCCGATTCCGAGATTCTCGACCGGCGGCAGATTTGCGAGGCTCGGCTCAATCACCGCGACGGCTTCAACCGACCGCTCAGCATCATGAGGCATCTCACTCAAGGTAGTGCATCACCACTCAACGTCATTGGTCACTCGTCGTCGAGGAACTCTTTCAGCTTCTGGCTTCGCTGCGGATGACGAAGTTTGGCGAGTGTTTTCGCTTCGATCTGGCGAATTCGCTCACGCGTCACGCCGAATTCCCGCCCGACCTCTTCAAGCGTCTTGGCTTGCCCATCGATGAGGCCATATCGCATCTTGACGACCTCCTGCTCCCGCTCGGAGAGCTCCGAGAGCGCCTCTTCCACCGCCCTCACGAGCATGCGTCGCGTCGCCGCATCGGCCGGGGCCTCGGCCGTCGAATCGGCAATAACATCGGCAAGATTGGAGTCGTCTTCTTCGCCGATCGGCGAGTCGAGCGACAACGGATCTTGCGAGATTCGCAGGATTTCCCGGACCCGCTCAACGTCGAGACCCGCTTGCGCCGCCAGCTCATCGAGCGTCGGCTCGCGCTCCAGGTCCTGGTGCATCTGACGCTGGATGCGCAGCACGCGGTTCATCGACTCGACCATGTGCACCGGGATACGAATCGTGCGCGCCTGGTCGGCGATCGCGCGGGTGATGGCTTGTCGAATCCACCATGTGGCGTAGGTCGAGAACTTGAAGCCCTTGGTGTAGTCGAACTTGTCGACAGCTCGCATCAGACCGAGGTTGCCCTCTTGGATGAGGTCAAGGAACTGCATGCCCCGGCCGGCATAGCGCTTGGCGATCGACACGACGAGACGCAGGTTGGCCTGAATCAGATCGGATTTAGCCCGCTGACCAGCCTGAACCTGTCGAATAAGGCGTCGCCGTTCGACCGTGTCACCAACGACGTCGGGAGCGTCGACCATTTGTGCCGCAACATTGCCCTGCTCAATCGCCTGGGCCAGTCGTCGCTCATCGTCGCCGTTCAACAGCCCGACGCGGCCGATTTCCTTGAGATACATCCGCACCGTGTCGGAGGTGGAGCCGCCCTCATGACGTTCGGCCATCCGCTCCGCTCGCCGATGCCGACGACGAGCAACAACCCCGGCAGCACCCTCATCATCGTCAGCGGCGGGCGCTACTGGACGGGCAACGCCATTGGTCGGAGTGGGGTCTTCATGAACTTCCTCGACCGTGTCGTCGATGTGTATTCCGCGGTCGGAGAATGCCTGACGAACCGTGACCAACACGTCGCCAGTGAGCACCACGTTCCGCAAAACGTGGGTAATCGCCTCGGCGTGAATAAGCCCAGCTGCGTCACCGCGAGCGACGAGTCTGCTCCATTCGCCGGGATCAACCCCAGTGAACGGCGACTCGATCATGGGCTCAATGGTCAAGCGATCTCCTCATTCCGTCGGTCGAGCCACTCTAGCAACCAGTCGGCCACCCCATCGTCGAGGGAGCACCCCTCCAGGCCTTCCATGTACACCCGCGCATCACGATCGTCGAGGATCTCATGGGGATCGCTGAAATGAGTTCTGAGCTGGAGCCGTCGGCGAACTGCAGCTCCAATGAGATTCTTGACCTCGGCCGCCGGGTCGACATCGAGATCTACGACGACGGCCCGCTCGATGATCTCGCGAGCCTCGGGGTCGGCGGCATCGAGCGCCCCCTCGACGCTGCCATTTCCAGCCGCAATCGCCCGAAAGGCCCGCACATGGAGCTCGTCGGCGAACAACCACTCGAACATCCAATCGGCAACATCGGTCCACCGTTGGAGGAGCAATGCCAGTGCGGCAAACTCAGCGTTCTCTCCGAGATTTCGCCGAGTGGCAACCGGTGCAGCCCGCACCTCGCCTCGCCGCCGTTCGGCGATGTGAATCATGTCGTTGATCGGGAGGCCCGTGCGGTTGGCGACCTCGCCGGCGTAAATCTTGCGGACGTTGAGGTCGGGGTGTTCGTTGACCAGCTTCATAGCGTCGGTGGCGAGCCGCGAGCGCTGTTCAGGGGTGAGTTGGCCGCGGCGACTGGCCAACACGCGGTGGAGTCGAAAGCCCAGGAACGGCTCGGCTTTGTCGACGGCATCCTTGAGTGCTCCGGGGTCGCTCGATGCCAGGTCGCCCGGGTCTCGACCGTTCGGAAAGTGGGCGACCGACACTTCGATCTGGTACTTCTGCTCCCACTCGTAGAACTTTTCGGCGGCCCCTTGGCCCGCTGCGTCGGCATCGAACGCCAACACGACCTTGTTGGCATAGCGCTTGATCGCGCGAACGTGCTCCTCGGTGAGTGCCGTCCCGCAGGTCGCGACGGCGCGGGGCACGCCGGCGCGGTGGAAGCCTATGACGTCGGTGTATCCCTCACAGATGATCACCTGGTTCTGGGCGACGATGTCGCCCTTGGCCCAGTTCATGCCGTACAGCGTCTTGGATTTGGCGTAGATCGCCGTTTCGGGCGAATTCTTGTACTTCGCCGGGTCGGTTGAGCCCGGCAGAATCCGCCCGCCCAGGGCGATCGGGTCACCCTCGGGACTGAAAATGGGGAACAACACCCGGCCACGGAATGCGTCCTGCAATCGGTCACGCTTGTTGTTGAATGCCAGGCCCGTGTCACGCAGAACATCGGCGGGAAGTTTGAGATCGCGCGACAACTGGTCCCAATCGTCGGGCGCCCAGCCAATGCGGAACTGGCGGGCGACGTCGCCCGATAGTCCCCGACTGCGCAGATAGTCCCTCGCGGCGCGGGCATCCGGGGCCTTCAGCAACCGATCGTGATACCAGTCAACGGCTTTGGCCATCGCATCGATCAGTTGCTTACGGCGGCCGCGTTCGCGTTCTTGCCCACCGGTCGTGTAACTGAGTTGGATGCCGGCTTTCGACGCCAACTGCTCGACCGCGGTGACGAAGTCGACATGCTCATGTTCCTGGATGAACGTGAAAATGTCGCCCGACTTGCCGCACCCGAAGCAGGTGAACCGCCCCATCTCCTCGCGGACGTTGAAGGACCCCGACTTCTCGGTGTGGAACGGACACAGGCCGACCCAGTTACGCCCAACTCGCCGCAATGTGACGAACGGTTGGATGACATCGACAATGCTCAGCGAGGTTCTGACCCGCTCGATGTCATCGTCAACGATCGCCACAGGCGGAGGTTACCGGTGGCTTCCCACCGCGGGCGCAGGCGGCTTCGACAAGGAAGCGACGATCGAGACCGTCAGCACCACGGCGATGACCACCAGCGAGACCCATGTCGGCATGTGCGGGCCGTTGAACGCCTCCATGATCAGCTTCACACCCACAAAGGCCAGGATGATTGCCAAACCCTGTTGCAGGTACGTGAAACGATCCTTCAAGTCGGCGAACAGGAAGTACAACGCCCGCAACCCGAGGATGGCGAAGGCGTTCGATGTGAGCACGATGAACTGCTCGCGGGCGACGCCAAGCACGGCAGGAACCGAATCAACGGCAAACAGCACATCGGTCACCTCGACGAGGACAAGCACGGCGAACAGCGGCGTTGCCAACTTCTTCCCGTCGACCCTGGTGAACAGCTTTTGCCCGTCGAGTTGGTTCGTCGACGGAACGATCCGCCGAACCAACTTGAGGATTCGATTGGTCTCGTAGTCAACTTCCTCATCCTCATCGTGGCGCAGCAGTTGCAATGCGCTGTAGAGCAGGAAGAACCCGAAGATCGCCAGGATCCACTCGAACCGCTCGACGAGGGCGACCCCGCCGAAGATGAAGATCGCACGGAGTACGACGGCACCGAAGATTCCCCAGAACAGCACCCGATGCTGATATTCCCGAGGAACGGCGAAGAAACCGAGGATCAGCGCCCATACAAAGACATTGTCAATGCTCAGCGAGAGCTCAATGAGAAACCCGGAGTAGTACTCGAGGGCCGCGTCGCCACCGTATGCGCTGAGCACGATGAGGCCGAAGATCACGCCGACCGACAACCAGCACGCTGTCTCGATGACGGCGCGGCGGAACGTCGGAACGTGCGCGTCGCGATGCAAGATCAGGATGTCGAAGGTCAGCAGGAGCACGACGACAGCACCCACCGCCGCCCACGCCCACCACGGGACCGAGAGGTCGACAAACTTTTTCGCTTCGTCCGTCTCCGACGAAAGCAGTAGCGCTGCGATCACTGATCAGTCCCGTCCGAACAATCCACCGACGAGCCCGCCGGCCGCAATGCCGGAGCCGGAGTTCGAAGTACCGATCGCCGACGAGATCCAGCCGAGTAACTCGTTTGGATTGCGGGTCTGGGTCATGACCTTTCCCGGGCCGGTGAAGTCGAACACCAGGCCTTCACCACTCTTGAACGTCTGGACCAGACCGCCCGTGACCTTGCGAAGCTGCATAGTGATGGTCGATTCGTAGGCGACCATATGACCGGTGTCGACCGTGATCGACTGCCCGGCCTCGAGGTTCCAGGTCTCGAGGGCGCCGTAGCACGCAAACACCACGGGTCCTTCGCCCTCGGCCCGGATGATGAATCCACCCTCGGACCCGAACATGTTGGAGAAGCCGCCCCACTTGGCGTCGATCACGACGTTCATCGCGTTCGCCAGCCACGAGCCCTTCTGGATGAACAGCGCGGTGCCGGGCTGCAGGTCGTAGCTGAGCAGATCGCCGGGCAGGCGCGCCGCGACATCGACGAATCCACCCTGCCCCGGTGCGGTGTAGGTCGTCTGGAAGAACGACTCGCCTCCCAACGCCGCCCGCTTCAGCGACTTCATGAAGCCGCCTTCCATCTTGGACGTGAGGGTGACCCCGGCCGACATGGCCATCATCGCCCCCGCCTCCACCCGGACCTGCTCACCGGGGGCCAGCGTCAATCGCGCCACCCCGTAAGCCGGCCCCTGCCTCGTCTGTACCTGCATCTCAAATCCCTCTCTCACCGATGTCGACTGAACACCCGAACGGCGCCCGCCCGGAAAAGATACTTACCCGAGGCCCGCCGAACCGGCCAGACCCTGATCACCCGCCCACGAAGACTGAATCAGAAAGCCACAGCGGAGGAGGCGGGGCGCTGCCGGTGAGAGCCCCGCCTCCGGGTGCACGGCTTACTTGGTTTCGGTCTTCGTCCCGCCTTTGCGGGAGATCACGGCCTGAGCTGCGGCGAGACGAGCAATCGGCACGCGGAACGGCGAGCACGACACGTAGTCAAGGCCTGCTCCGTAGAACATGTCGATCGACTCGGGGTCGCCACCATGCTCGCCGCAGACGCCGAGCTTGATGCCTTTCTTGGCGGCCCGGCCGCGCTGCGCGGCGATCTTGACCAGTTCGCCGACACCCGACTGGTCGATCGTCTCGAACGGGTTGCGCTTGAGCAGCCCGGCCTCGAGATACGCCGGCATCATCCGGCTCTCGACATCGTCACGGCTGAAGCCGAAGGTCATCTGGGTGAGGTCGTTGGTGCCGAACGAGAAGAAATCGGCAAACTCCGAGATCTCATCTGCGCGCAGGGCCGCGCGAGGAGTCTCGATCATTGTGCCAATGGTGACATCGACGGCGAGGCCCTTCTTCAGACCCTTGGTCGCCTTCGCAATGGCGTCCTCGACCCAACCGCGAGCCAACTGCAGCTCTTCACGGTTGACGGTGAGCGGGATCATCACTTCGACGATCGGGTTCTTGCCCTTCATCCGCAGCTCGGTGGCGGCCTCCATCAGGGCCCGCACCTGCATGGCGTAGAGACCAGGCTTGACGACACCAAGGCGCACGCCACGCGTGCCGAGCATCGGGTTGAACTCGGCCCAGCTCTCGGCCGCGGCAAGGAGGTCTTCTTCCTCGGCGTTCAGGCCGACGGTTGCCTTCTTGATGTGCAACTCGTCGACACGGGGCAGGAACTCATGCAGCGGCGGGTCGAGCAGACGCACCGTGACCGGGAGGCCGTCCATCGCCTCGAGGATCTCGATGAAGTCGGCCTTCTGCACCTGACGGAGCTCTTCGAGGGCCGAAACCTCTTCCTCGGGGGTGTTGGCCAAAATCATCCGGCGCACGACCGGCAGCCGGTCGGGGGCGAGGAACATGTGCTCGGTACGGCACAGGCCAATGCCCTCGGCACCGAACGTACGGGCCTGGGTGGCATCTTCGCCGGTGTCGGCGTTGGCGCGGACCTTCATCTTGCCCTTGCGGACGGCGTCGGCCCATTCGAGCACGGTGAGGAACTCGGGCGGCGGCTCGGCGGCAGCGAGCTGCATCTCGCCGAGCATGATTTCACCGGTGGTGCCGTCGAGGGAAATGATGTCGCCCTCGTTGACGGTGACCCCGCCGATCGTGCAGGACTTGCCGTCGATCTTGACGCACTCGGCGCCAACGATGGCCGGGGTGCCCCAGCCACGGGCAACCACGGCGGCGTGGCTGACGAGGCCACCGCGGGCGGTGAGGATGCCCTGGCTGATCATCATGCCGTGGACATCTTCGGGGCTGGTCTCGTTGCGAACCAGGATGACGTGCTCACCGCGATCGTCGGCGTCGGCGGCATCATCGGCCGTGAAGTACACCTTGCCGACCGC
>JANNNL010000182.1:0-18513 GCA_031398525.1 Actinomycetes bacterium
CGGCGGCGGCGGTTTCGGTCCGTCCTTTGTTGCGATGTCTCGTAGCGCCGCGGCGTCATCGTCGCCGGGATTGCGTTCATCCAGTATTTGCGCGAGGGCCTGGGCCAACTTCGGCAACTGCCTGACGGACGTGCTGAACGCTGGAGCGACGTGTGACCTCCTGGTGTCGTTCCGGCCGACTACCACTGGGCTTCGAGCTGCATCGCTCGCCGTGCGTTCGAGCGCTGCGCCCGACGTGCTCATTGGGCTCAGCGGACGCAAGGCGCTTCCGCTGCCTACAATCACGTCGTTCAATCCCCCGGGATCGAGACCCGGCGTCAAGGTCGTGATCAGCGGGACGAACTTCTCGTCAGTCGCCAACCCAACCACCGTCAAGTTCACCGGCAGCACTGAGATACCGGTGGTTCCTTCGAACAATGGAACCCAGATCACGGTGACCGTGCCGGCCGATGCGCTGCAGGGCACCGTCCGCGTGACCACCGACGCGGGGTCGGTATCGAGCAGCGCGTTCGTCGTGCGCCGCGCTCCGTCCGATGTGATCGCGTCACCCCTCTCGGGAGGCGTCGGCACCGTGGTGACGATCAAGGGCAACAACTTCAAGGGCACCACGGCCGTGGCATTCAACGGTGTCAGCGCGAGGTTCACTGTGGTCGGCCCGAACAAGATCACCGCAACGGTCCCGGCTGCCGCCACGACCGGCTTGGTGAAGGTGACGAGTCCGTGGGGGTCGTCGTCGACGGGCGCCGTCTTCACCGTGCTTCCCGCGGTCTGAACAGTCCGGGCAATCCCTCCACCGAACGTGGGCGAGACGGGCATTTATCGCCCCCCGAACACCAGAACACCAAAGTTTTTCACTTTGCGTGGTATTTGTTTGGACGACCTCTGCGCGGCGGTAGCCCTGTGTTAATTTTCTTCACCGTCGGAGGGTAGCCAAGCGCCACGAAGTACACCTTCATGGGTGGTGCTGAGCGAACTCCCCGGCGTCAAAGAAATCGGATACCGAGGGCGGAGCCGGCAAGTGCAGTACACACCGATCGTGAAGGCAGATCCAACCTGCCTCCTGGCAGTTGCACGATCAATTTCTCGTCCGCCGTTGACGCCATTACTGGTGTTCGACAACGAGGACATTGCCCAGCTGAGGGTACGTGCCACCCGGCTGCGTTTTGCCGATCACTACGTCGCGATCGACATTCGAGCGGACGCCCGCCGGGAGCATTTGCGTTCGTTGGCCAAAGTCTTTGAACCACTCATCTCCTCGGGCGCCCGTTGTCGGCCCGTGATCTCGATTGACGACGATCCCACGGCGTTGCGCGAGGTGGGGGCCTGGGCGGCTGCGACGGGCTCGGACCTGGTGTTACGACTGCGGGTTTTCAGTCTCGGAGCGCGAGAGCGAATTCAGCAGGCGATGGTCCTGGCGTCGGCGTCGACTCGCACCCCGCGGCACCGTATCCACGTGCTGCTCGACCAGGCAGACGACCCGAACGGCGACTCCGCTGGACCGCTCGTGCAACTCCTCGCCGAGAACGGACCGTGGGCGTCCATCACCATTGCGGCCGGATCGGCCCCGGCAATGTCGACACTGACGCGTCGCGGCGAATGGATCCGCGCCGAACGCAAAGAGTTGCGGATCATCGCGGCGTTGAATCAACTCGGTGACGTCGGGACGCCCTTGGGAATCGGTGACTACACCAACCGCCATCCACTGCTCGAGGCGAATCTCACCCATGCCAGAGGCAACGGTTTTCGGTGGACCGGCACCGACGATTGGTATGTGCTCCGTGAGCCGGCGAACGGAGCCTCCTCGACGATGGGAAGCAGACGCGACGGACTCTGGCGCCTCGCCGAACTCGGGGCGTTGTCGACGGAAGGAACGCGTAGTTGGGGAGAACGATCGATGGCCAAGTTCCTTCATGGCGAGGCCGAGTCCGATCAGATCAACGCCTGGATGATCAACCACCACATTGAGTTGACCGCCGACGACGTCGCTCGCGGACGCCGAGAGCGGGTTGCGGCGGCTGGCGCGACCGGGCACTGAAGCGGGCCGTTCTGGCACTGCGTACCCCTGTTATTCCACTGCGGCGAAGGCCGCCAATCCCTCAGCCAGGGTGACGTCGAGTACTGCTGGATCCTCCGCTACGGCGCCAAGCCACCCCGGTCGCCACCGAGCACAGACCGCGATTGGCGAAGCGAGGCCCGACAGAATCACGGCCTGGCGGACATACGAGATGGCGTAGTCCGCCGGGCGGGGGTCGCGGTTGAGCTCAAAGCGGGCCCATGGGTCGGGGGCAATCCCCTGATGCGGGAGGGACTCGACGACCAGACTCGATGACGGGCCGGGTACGCCGCCCGACAACCCTGCGCCATCGGCGAGAATCGCTCCCCGTACCAGGCGAGGCCGGGCTCCGGCGATCAGCAACGCCACGTAGGCCCCCAACCCGTGCCCGAGAATCGTGCACGGTCCCAGGTCCGCGAGGGCGGTGTCGACGTCGCCCATCAGCAACTCGGCAGAGTATCCACCACCGGCAGGGACCGTCGACGCGCCATGGCCCGTGAAATCCAGCCCGAGCACCGGGCCGGGCCACAAAACGGTCCACGCCGGCTCGACGGGCGGCGTGGAGGCCCCGAGCGCATGAAGCGTGAGCAACGGCCGGCCGGTACCGGCGCGCAACTCGTGAATCGCCAGGTCAACGTGGTGGTGACGAACGGTTCTCATGAGTGCTCCGCAATGAAGTCGAGGACCATTGAGGCCACCAGCTGCGGCCGTTCGATGTGGATGAAGTGGCCGGTGTCGGCCAACTCGATCACTCGACCAAGCGGCGGCAAGAAGGGGACCAGGGCCTCGGCGTTCGTGCCCCATCCCATCTCTTCAAGCTCGGTCGCCAAAATGCCGAGGAACGGAATGGTCAGCGATGCCAGACGAAGCTGCGCCCACTCCGGCCGCCACGGCCCGAAACCACCGAACCGCATGGACGAGTCGATCTTCCATCGCCATCCGTCGGCTGACTCACGAGCCCCGACGGTGACGAGGTACTCCAACCATTCCTTCGACAACCGCGGATTCATTCGCCCACGTCTGCGGGCCAGGTCTTCAATGGTGCCGGGCTTGCGTTGCTTGCCGATCAGACTGCGCCGGTGGTCAAGCCACGTTTCGATTTCGGTGGCGAACAACCGAGTGCGCTCGTGGTCGGCTACATCGGGCATCCTCCACCGAGATGGCACCCCATCGAAGTTGATCATGATCGAGAACCGATGCGGCTGTGCTTCGGCCAGTTGCAGCATCAACGCTCCACCCTTTGAATGACCCACGACAATCGATGGTCGGTCGGTGAAGTGGTCGACCACGCAGGCCGCATCGCGCACATCGGAGTCCCAGGAGTGGAGGGCGACCTGATCGCTGTCGCCATGGCCGCGCTGATCCCACGAGATGACCCGCCAACCGGCGTCGGCGAGCAGCGGCGCGAACACGTCGTAGGTACGGGCGAAGTCGAACCCGCCGTGAACGCAAAAGATGATCGGCGCATCGACCGCACCCCATTCGTAGGTGGCGATGCCGACTCCGTTGATGTCGACTCGCTGGGAGCGATCGGGTGGGCGGGCTCCCGGAAAGGTCATACCTCCCGAGTGTTGCCCATGTGGGACACGGCGCGGGAACCCGGCGACTACACCACGTCGGCGATCGGGGCGATTTCGTAGCCGACGGCGACAAGACCATCGATAATTCGAGCGAGACCCGAGTAGTCGGTGGACTGGACACCGACGTGGAAGATGTAGATCGCACCAGGCTCCGCCTTTGACAGACAGCGCTCAACGAGTTGGTCGGTGGGTAGTCCCTGCCAGCCCAGGGAGTCGACCGTGTGCATGGCGATCAGCGGGAAGCCGGCGTCGGTGACAACGCGGATGACAGTCGGGTTCATGTCCATGTATGGCGGACGGAACCACGGCTTGGTCGTCGCCCCGGCTCCGGCGATCCGCTGGATGGCCGCCTCGGTGGTGTCGAGTTCGGCCCTGATCTCGGCCGCGCTGAGCGGGGGCTTCTTGGTGGCGAACCCGGTGAGCGAGGGGTGGTTGTAGGTGTGGTTGATGAACGTGTGGCCCTCGTCGGCCATCCGCTTGGTTAGATCGGGGTTCGCGTCGGCCCACTGGCCGGTGAGACCGAACGTCGCTTTGACGCCCCGTTGTTTGAGCACGTCGAGAATGCCTCCTGCATTTCCCCGATCGGAGCCGGCGTCGAAGGTCAACGTCACCCGTTTGCGGTCGGTGCGGCCGCGGTAGAAGTAGATCGGATCTTTCGGCGGTGCGAGTGTTGGGCCGACTTGTTTGGCCGCTCCTCGCGTCGCTGCGCTCGGTGCCGAATCGGCCGGCACCGAGATTCCCCCCGGCGACGCCGCCTCTGTCGCAGCGGCTGTCGCAGCGGCTGTCGCAGCGGCTGTCGCAGCGCCCGACGTCGATTCGCTGATAGTGGCGAGTAAGGCGACGAATGTGCGTATCCAGCGGCGAGTAGTGGGTCTGGACCGATGAGTGCTCACCCTCAGATCAAATCACGGCGGAGCCTGCTCGCTGCGGATCTCGACCGATCGTCGCGTAGATCAGTGGGCGGGCCGGACTTTCGGTTGCGGATCGTGACTGTGCCGTCTCGATCCGCAACCAGAATCTCGACGCGGCGAGGTGACCGTCGGGGCGGGTCCCTGGATCGGTACTCAGCGGCTCGTGAGCAATAGTGTGCGGAGGTCGTTTGCAGAGGGGAATTCGCATGGGAGACGTGGAAGGTCGGGTCGCGGTCATCAGCGGCGGCACAAGAGGCATCGGTCGGGCAATCGCCGAGGCCATCGTGCGCGAGGGTGGCACGGTCGTGATGTCGGGGCGTGATGCGGCCAAGGGCGAGCGCGCCGTCGCCGAAATGAACGCCGGTGACCGGGTTATGTTCGTGCAGGCCGACGCTAAGGTCCGAGAGGATTGCGAGCGGTTGATCGATATTGCCGTCGAGCGTTACGGACACATCGACATTCTGTGCAACAACGCCGGTGGTAGCACGGGCAACGCCCCCGTCGTCGATCTCACCGACGAAGCGATGCAGGATGCGCTCGTCTGGAACCTGTGGTCGACGATGTGGTGCACCCGTCGTGCGCTCCACTACATGATCCCGCAGCAGTGGGGCCGGATCATCAACACCTCATCGGTCGAAGGCAAGTGCGGCAAGCCCGGACTCTCGATCTACGTGACGGCCAAGCATGCGGTCAACGGCTTCACCAAGTCGTGCGCCCAAGAAGTCGGAGCGATGGGAATAACGGTCAACGCCCTGTGCGCCGGTGCCATCGAGACCGACATGATGATGGACGCGGGCCCGCCCGCCGCCGAGTCGATGGGCATGGCATACGAGGATCTGCTCGCCTGGTTCGCCAAGGACGCCGCCACCAAGCGACTCTGCGATGTGGAAGACGTCGCCCTTGTCGCGATGTTGCTGTGCTCCGAGGCCGGCGCCGGAATCACCGGCTCGCTGATCTCGATCGACGGCGGCACGGCGCCGTACTGATGCTGCTGGAACGAAAGAGGAACTGACATGGGAAAACTTGACGGAAAAGTAGCAGCGATCACCGGCGGCACCCGCTCGATCGGCCGGGGGATCGCCGACGCGTTCGTCCGTGAGGGCGCATCGGTGGTCATCAACGGACGAGACGAGGCGAAGGGCCAGACCGCCATCGACGAAATCGGCGCGCCCGATCGCATTGCGTTCTACGCCGGCGATGCGGCCAAGCAGGCGACCTGCGAGGGCATCGTCGATTTCGCTATCGAGCGCTTCGGCAAACTCGACATCATGGTGCTCAACTCGGGCGGCGTACTCAACACCGCCCCGGTGTTCATGATGAGCGACGAGGAGTGGAACCTCGAGATCGACTGGAACCTCAACCACGTGTTCTGGGGCATGCGCAAGTCGTTGCAGCACATGATCGAACGCAACGAAGGCGGCCGCATTCTGGTCACCTCGTCGGTCGAAGGCAAGCTTGGCAAGCCCGGCATTCCCGGCTACGCGGCGACGAAGCACGCGGTGAACGGCCTGGTCAAGGCCGCCGCCCATGAGGTCGGCACGATGGGCATCACGGTCAACGCCATCCTGCCCGGGATCATCGAAACCGACATCGTGCGCACGACCGGTCCCGACTCGGCGATCGCCATGGGGGTCGGCTCGTACGACAAGCTGATCGAGATGTTCACCTCGGAGTCGGCGATCAAGAAGCCGAATACCGTTGAGCAGGTTGCCGCCGTTGCGGTGATGCTTGCCTCGGATGCGGCGCGCAACATGACCGGGTGCATGTTCCCCGTCGACGGCGGGACGATGCCCTACTGAGTCAGCCGAGGGTGCGGTCGAACATCGCCAGCATCATGTCGTAGGAACGATCCGCGGCGACCGCGTGGTACGCCGGGCCCGGAACGCCAAAGCCGTGATCGGCACCTTCGTGGATTTCCGCGAGGCCCCGACCGTCGGACATCGCGTTGACGGCATCGAGGAACGGCTGGTTCGTCGCGACCGACTGCAGCTTGTCTTCGGAGCCGATGCCGACGTAGATCTCACCGGTGAAGATCGGCACCACATGGTGGGGGGAGTCGTCGTTTTCGGTGACGCAGAACGACGGGTGGAACGTTGCCCCGGCGGCAAACGCCTCGGGGTGATCGTTCAACGAGCGCAGCACTGAGCGCGCCCCGATGCAATAGCCGACGCAGCCGCGGGGGCCATCAGTCGCCGCTGGGTCGTCGGCGAGATGAGCAAGCAGCGCGGCGAGATCGGTCGCAACCGAGTCTTCCGACGTGCCCATCAGCCAGCCGAACATCTGGTTGCGCAGTTCCTCGTTGCCCGGTTTGAACATCTCGGCGGGATCGACGTTGAGCTGCTCACCAAGCCGGTGGTAGCGGTCGGGAGCAACCACGTAGTAACCCTCTTGGGCAATGCGCCGCATGACCTCGTGGGTCGCCTCGCGCATGCCCGGTCCGTCATGGAACATGACGACCACTGGAAACGGGCCGTGCTCATCGGGGTGCTTGGCGAGCACCGTCTGGATGCCCTCGCCGGTGTCGAGCTGAATGACGGATTCGATCATGGCCCGAGATTAGGTGGTCGGCGACTCACACCGAGACGCCGACCAGCTTGTGAAACGCAGGGCTGCTACACCCGATCGAGGACGACATCGAAGCGGGCTTCGAGCTCGCCGTTCTCGTCGGCCTTGAACTCGCGGATCAGGGTCTTCTGCACCCCGAACACCGCGTCACCGTCGAGGAAGTCGCTCTCGACGTCGAACACGTGGGTGATCAGGTCCTTGTAGCCGGGGTGGCGGACCCAGATGTGCAGATGGCCGGGACGCCACCAGTTGCGTCCGTTGGCCTTCAGCAGGTCACCGGCGGGACCATCTGAAGGAATCGGATACGGCACCGGGCGCACGGCGCGCATCTCGTAGTCACCATTTTCGTCGGTCGTATAGATGCCCCGCAGGTTGTCGGGGCTCTGGATGCCGGGCTGCTGGCAGGCGTAGAACATGTTGGTCGCGTTCTGGAACGAGTCGAGGGTGACGCCAGCCAGCGGGTTGCCATCGAGGTCGGTGACGCGACCCCGCACGACGACACGATCGCCGTCGTCGGGATCGACCAGCATCGTCTCGCCGAACTCACGATTTGGCGAGCCGGGCACATAGAACGGGCCGAGCACCGTGTTGTCGGTGATCGTCGGCGCACTTGGATCGAAGGCCATCATCTCGACCAGGGCGGAGACTCCAAAAGTGTCGCTGAGCAGGATGAACTCCTGGCGAACGTCGTCACACATCTGGCCGGTGGCCGTGAGGAACTGAATGCCGGCGAACCACTCGTCACGGGTCAGGTTGACCTCACGGGCGAAGGCATGGAGGTGCTTGATCGCCGCGGTGGTCACTTCTTTGAGACGCGGATTCGGCGACGCGTCGTAGCGTGAGATGACTTCGTCGAGCAGTTCGTCGGGCCGTAGATCAGCCATGGCAATCCCCTTATGTGAGCGAGCGTCTCCGATTCTTTCACTTCCAAGATTCCGCGGCCCTTTCTTCGTTCACGAGAGCGGGACAGCCCGTTGACTCGCCGGGGTGAGCGGCGACTACATTCGGAGCAAGTCAACGAAGCACAGGGGGTGCCCGAAATGGCAGCAGGTCCGAGTCATCCTTCGTCGGGAGCGGCGGTCCAGCACTTGGTGCTGCGCGTCCGCGATATCGAGGCGTCACACCACTTCTACACCGAGATCCTCGGGTTCGAGCAGTGCGCCGCCCTCGGTGAAAGCTTCCAGGTCGACATGCGGTTCTACCGTGGCGACGAGAATCACCACCACGACTTCGCCCTGTGTCAGCTGGCGGACCCGTCGGTGATCCCGGCACCCAACCGCTGGGCGATGTTCAACAACGAGCCTGGTATCGATCACATCGCGATGAAGTACCCCGACCGCGACTCGTGGCTCAACCAGATCGCCTGGATGAAGTCGCAGGACGTCGAGTTCATCGTCCGCGGTAACCATGGCATGACCCACAGCGCCTACATCCAAGACCCCGATGGCAACGGCATCGAAGTGCTCTATGACGTGCCCAAGGAAGCCTGGGAAGGCGACGTCAACGCCGCTCTCAACTACTTCGAGTATCTGCCCCCCGACGGCGAAGAAACCCTCGAAGACTCCACCGACTACGTCAAGTTCTGAGGCTTCGAGCTGCGGGCCACGACGATCAGATTCGCTCGAGGACTAAAACGGGGATTTCGCGCTCGGTCGCCGCGGCGTATTCGTCGAAGTTGGGCATCATGTCGGCTTGGGCGCGGAACAGGCGGGCGCGCTCGTCGCCTTCGGCCTGACGAACCGACGCTTCGAACGTCTCGCCGGGCAGTTCGACGGTGACGTGCGGGTTGGCGATCATGTTGAGGTACCAGTGCGGGTGGGTCGGTGCGCCACCCTTCGAGGCGATGATGACGATGGCATCGCCGTCGCGCGAGTACACCAGCGGCGATGTGCGACGGGTGCCCGACTTCGCGCCCGTATGGGTGATGAGGATCAGCGGGGCCTTGCCGAAGTCGCCGCCGACCACACCGTTGTTGGCCCGGAACTCGTTGATCAGATTGGTGTTGAACTCGTTCATGTCGGTCATGACCATCAGCCTATGACCGACGACAACGCCTACCGGACGGGGGCGAGCATCGACTCCACGAGCTCGTAGGCGCGGGTTCGATCGAAGTACATGCCATGGAGATGCTGGCGGTTGTTGCGGGCCGAGCCGAGGTAGTTACGCTCGTACAAATCGTTGCGTCCAGCCAGGCCGGAGCCAACAAAGTCCCAGGCCAGACGGTGTAACGCGGCCCGCCGCTCGGCAGTCAAATCGCCGGCCCCGTGGAGGAATTCAGCAGCCAACGCTCCCATCCGCTCGTCGCGCAACATGCCCCGCGATGGCGCCGCGAGCAGGTTGTGGCTGCCGATGGTGACGAGGATCTCACGCACCCGCGGGAACCAGGTGGCGAGTAGCGATCTCAGTGGATGCAGCGGGCGCCCGTGGGGGAACACCGCCCCGTCGCCGCGGTCGTAGGCCATGTCTTCAGCATTGTCGAGGGCGGCGCGAGTGATGTCGATGTAGGCGGCAATCTCGCCGAGCATGTCCGCCGTGGTCGGCTGGGTGTCGTTCACCGCCTCGGCCAAGCGGCAGCCCAGCCCGTAGGCGAACTCCATCTTGGTCAGCGCCCGCGTGGTCGTCTGCTGCATGATGTTCGGCCACCAGCCCGTGGCTCCCATCACCCCGGAGTATGTCTCGGGGTCGCTGTCGATGAACACCCAATCCTTGGGAATTTCGACGTTGTCGAAGATGACAAAGGCGTCCTGCTCGTCGAACCGTGACGACAACGGATGATCGAACGCGTTCGAGCCAACCGTCGCCGCGTTGTCGCGACACAGGAAGATCAGACCGGGCGTCGACATCGGAATCGAGAACGACAGGCCGTACTCCGCCGGCGTGCCCGGAGGCAGTGGCAGACCGGGATAGACGGCGATCTCGTCGGCGAACGGGGCGAGGGTCGACAGGATGCGGGCCCCGCGGACGATGATCGTGTCGGCTGTCTCACCAACCTTGTGGAGGGGCACCGGGTTGTTGACGTAATTGATGTTGTCGATCGCCCGGTCGATGGTCGGCTGCACGATCGTGTGGGTCAGCGACAGGTCGTCGAGGGCGAGGCGGCGCTGGAAGGCCTGCAGATTCTCGTAGCCCCCGGCATTGCGACCGTCGGGACCGCTCCATGGCGTGCGTTCCCCAGCGAACCCGGCGTAGGTGACGTTCATGTAGTCGGGCGTCCGTCCCATGAGGCCGACGGTCTGCTCGGAGATGCGGGTCAACGCGATCCGCCGCCGCTTCAGATCTTCGACCGAACGGGGGATCATGTGGCTGATGTTCACCTGCTCGCCGCTCTCCGAGTCGGTCATCAGGCACTCGTCGGCGTGGGTGTGCTGAGCGTCGAACACCGAGGCGAGCGACTGGGCCGCGCCGGCGAATGCAGGGTGGCCGACGATGTCGTCGACCCGCTCGTCACCCAGCCACACCTCGCGGGTACCTGTTGCCAGGCCTTTCAGAAACTCTTCGCCGGTACGTGCTCCCATGGCTTCCCCTCCACGATGGTGTTCCCCTTCCGCACCGTAGATCATGAGGAATAGGGTGCGGGAATGCCTGCTGCATCCGACGCTCCCGACATCGTTCGCTCGGCGTACGCCGAGTTGATCGTCACCGATCTCGAGGCGAGCCGCCACTTCTGGGTCGAGCGATTGGGATTCCACGTCAGTGCCGAGGAGCCCGGGGTGCTCTACCTGCGGGGATACGAGGAGTTCGTCCACCACAGCCTGATCTTGCGGGCGGGAACCGAACCGGCCTGCGCGCGATTTGCCCTGCGAGTCCGGACTCCCGAGGACGTCGACAAGGCCGCGGCGTTCCACACCGCCCGGGGCTGTCGGGTGGTCCACTACCCGGCCGGAGCCACTCGGGCGGTCGGACCGACGGTGCGCGTGGAAGACCCGTTCGGGTTCGTGGTCGAGTACTTCCACCACATCGACACCGTCGACAAACTGCACCAGCGCTACGACATCCGGCGGGGCGCGTCGATCAACCGGCTCGACCACATCAACATCGTCACCGACGACGTGGCGGGTTCGTACGACTGGTATACACAGTTGGGATTCGGTTTGTCGGAGACGATTGAAGACCCCGACGACGGCACGCTTTTCGCCGCCTGGATGTTCCGCAAGCAGACCGTGCACGATGTGGCGTTCACCCAGGGCTCGTCGCCACGGCTCCATCACCTGGCGTTCGCGGTGCCCGAATCGCACCACATTCTCGGGTTGGCCGATGTGCTCGGCTCGGCAATGGAGTACCACCACATTGAGCGCGGGCCCGGCCGCCATGGCGTCTCGAATGCCTTCTACCTGTACTTACGCGATCCCGATGGGCATCGCGTCGAGGTGTACACGACCGACTACTTCACCGGCGATCCGGGGTTCGAGCCCATCCGGTGGAGCGTGCACGACGAACGCCGCCGTGACTTCTGGGGGTCGCCGGTCGTGCCGAAGTGGTACAACGAGGCCACGAACGTGCTCGATCTCGACGGGCTCATCCAGCCATTGCGGGAACGCAAGTCCGACGAACAACGCATCACCGTCGGCGCCGACGGAATGGGAGTGAACCGTTGATGGCCCGCACATTGACCGATTCGCAAGTCGCCACGATCGCGGCCGCTCACGAGCAAGCCCGAGTGACGGTGCAGTCGATCACCGCACCGTCGTTCCAATACGAGGGGATGAACCTCGACGACGCCTACGCGTGTCAGCGGGCGTGGGTCGACCTGCAGATCGAGGGTGGGGCCCGGCTGATCGGCCACAAGATCGGGCTGACGTCGCGGGCGATGCAGTCACAGATGCTGATCAACGAGCCCGATTTCGGGGCGTTGCTCGACTACATGGCGATGACCGATGGAGCGGAGATTCCGGCCGCGGGCTACACCGACCCGAAGCTCGAAGTGGAGTTGGCGTTCGTGTTCCACTCCCGCCTCGAAGGCGACCGGTTGACGCTCACCGACGTGCTGCGAGCGACCGAGTACATCCAGCCGGCGTTGGAGTTGATCGACGCCCGCAGCTACCGAATCGACCCGGTCACCCGCAGGCCGCGCACGATCGTCGACACCATTTCCGACAATGCGGCGGATGCCGGGATCATCCTCGGCGGACGACCGATGCGGCCGGATGCCGTCGACCTGCGCTGGTCGGGGGCGATTTTCTCGCGCAACGGCATCGTCGAGGAAACGGGCTTGGGCGCGGGCGTACTCAACCATCCGGGTTATGGGATCGTCTGGCTCGCCAAGCGCCTCCTCCCCATGGGACTAGCGATCGAGCCTGGCCAGGTGATTTTGTCGGGCTCGTTCACTCGGGCGGTCGCCGCAGCATCGGGCGACACATTCACTGCCGACTACGGGCCGCTGGGAACGGTGTCGGCTCACTTCACCTAACGGCGGTCAGACCTGACGGCCAGCGAAGGCGAGCATGCGAGTTTGGGCGTCGGCGGCTTCATCGGAGTCGAGCGCCGCGGTGAACCGACGAGGCGCGCGGTTGACCGACTCGTCGCGGCCACGAATGATCGCGTCGACATAGCCGACCAGCGACGCGTCGAGACGTTCGTCGACCCCGGCACCGCGAGCGATGTCCCACGTGTGGATCACGGCATCCGCACACATGTTGGCGATGAAGTTGTCAACCGGCATCGACCCCATCGTTGACTCAACCGTGGCCTGCAGCACGCCCGGGCGGTCGAGGGCTTCGAGCACCCGGTTACGGATGTCGAACCACGAGGCGTACGGATTGTCGCCGGCGATGCGGCCTGGGTTGTCGGCGAATACGTCGACCAACTCGCCCACGCCGGTGCGGGCGGCGACGTTGGCGACCACTCCGATTGCGTGCCCGGTCACGTCGCGGACCGACCAACCCTCACAGGGCGACGGGCGGTCCCATGCGTCATCGGCGACGAGTCGCAACACGTGGTCGAGTCCGTAGACGGCGCGGACGTAGTTACGCAGGTTTTCACTCATTGATCTGGTCCTTTGTCGAGCGAGGTGACGTTCAGGTCGGTACAGGGTGGTGGTTCACCAGGGGTGGACGGTGCCGTCCCAGCGGATGAAGGTGGCGGAGTTGTCGATGGCCAGCGCCGCGATGGTGTCGGCGATTTGCCTGGCGGCGTCGGTCGGGTCGAGGTCGGCTGATGGGCCGCCCATGTCGGTGCGCAGGTAGCCGGGGTGCATCGCGACGACTGCGACGCCCACCGGTTTGAACGCCTGGGCGAGCTTGATCGTGACCATATTCAATGCCGCCTTCGACGAGTTGTAGCTGACGTCGCGACCCATCCGTTGGGCGACCTCCATCGAACCGACTTGCGACGAAATGTTGACCACCCGTCCGGAGGTCGCGCCGAGGTTCGTGATCAGCGCCCGGGTCAGCAGCATCGGGCCGACGACGTTGACGCGCATCACATCGAGGAAGGCCTCACCCGAAAGTTCCATCACCGATCGTTCGGCCGATGGCACACCCACTGCGGTGGCGTCGATGCCGGCGTTGTTGATCAGGACGTCGACCGAACGGTCGCCGATGGCGGCGATGAAGGCGTTGATCGACTCCTCGGAACTCTGGTCGTAGGAGTGGACCTCGGCTCCGGTGGCGACCAAGTGGGCCGACGACGACGGGGTCCTGCAACCGGCGATCACGTCGGCTCCGAGTTCGCGATACACCTGGCTCAGGGCCAATCCGAGGCCCCGGTTGGCTCCGGTGATGACAACTCTCACAACGATGCTCCCAACAGTTCGGCGATGATCTCGGCGATCGGTTTCACGCCGGTCACGGCCCCGACGGAGCGACCGGCGTAGAGTGCCATCGCCTCGATCTGGCCGGTGGTGTGCTTGTTCGGCGGCGTCGTTCCCCGGCGCGGCAACGGGTTCGAGCCGATGAAGCCAACCGGGTCCGGGCCAACGGCGCGGGCGAGCGCGACAGCGGATGCAAGCGCCCGTTGGGGAGCATCGGGCCAGCCAACGGCAAACACGTCGGTGTACTCGGCGTCATCGGCGGTCGCTTCGATCAACAGTTCGAGATACCGGGGGTGGACGTCGGATTCGGCCGACGCGACGAACCGGGTACCGATCCGCACGGCGTCGGCCCCGAGCGCCATCGCTTGTTGGACATCGGCGGCGGTACCGATACCTCCGGCGGCAATCAGCGGCACGTTGCCGATCGCTGCTCGCACGGCGGGAATCAACTCGGCAAGCGGCGTCGTGCCCCGCACGTGGCCGCCACCCTCGAAGCCCTGAGCGATGATGTACTGGCAGCCGACATCGACGGCGGCCTTCGCTTCGTCGACCGAACCGATCTGCCAGCCGACGATCTTGCCGGGTACCACGTAGCGCTCGGACGGCCATTCGTAGAAGAACTCGATGATCTTCACCCGTTCGACGATTGGGTCGAAGGTTTCGTGGTTGAGGTACTTGACGATGAACCCGGCTCCGAACGGGCGGCTGGTCAGGCCGGCGATTTCGTCGAGTTGAGCGTTGACCGCCTCAATCGGGTTGCGGCCGACGGCGATCATGCCGAGCCCTCCGGCGTTCGACACCGCGGCGACCATCGCGCTCGTCGAGACGCGGGTCATCGCAGCTTGTTGAATCGGCAGATCGCAGCCGACCAGCTCACAGAAACGGTTCTTCATCATTCCCCTTTGTAGGCGTGCCATTCGATCAGCAGATCGTGGCGCATGGTCCAGAACTCCCCTGCCCGACTCTCGACGCGGGTGCCGTCGTCGAGACGGTAGCTCGACTCCCACTCCACGCAGATTGTGTCGCCGTGCTCGGCTCGCAGGGTCTTGCGGAGCCGATATTCATGTCGCTTGACCACGTCACTTCGCCCGGTCGAGCCGAAGCCCAGCCGGTCGATGTGGAACTGGCGGGCCTCGGCCAGGCCCTCGGCCACCTTGCTACCGTTCCAGTAGACAACGATCTCGGGGTGAAACAGCGGCATGATCGCCGCCAGATCTTGTGCTGCGTAGGCCGCCTCGGCGACGCGTACCAGCCGCCGACCGCGGGATTCAACGACGAGTCCGACCAGCTCACGGGCCGTGTTGAAGGCGTGCTCGCGGGCGGTCGGGTCGACGTGGACGCCGATCAGCCCGACGGCCCGGGCTCCCTCGATGCAATACGGCATGTCGTCGAGGAAGACGATCTCGTCGGGTGGCAGACCGAAGTCGGCGATCGCCTTCAGGTACGGCTCGGGGGCCGGTTTGCGCGTGCCGAACTCGGTGCAATCGACGAAGACGTCGAACCCGGCGAGCTCCGGGCGACTGTCGACCCACTCGCGCCCGGCCGATCCGACCAGGTCGTTGGACAGGATGCCGACCTTGACTCCAGCGGCGCGGGCGTCGGCGATCAACCCCATGGCGTCGGGGGCGAACACGTCCCCTTGCAGTTCGTACGACATCGATCGCCACAGATCGAGGAACCCGGTGTAGCCGGCTGCCTGGGCCTTGTTGTTCCAGTAGGTGTCGAGCGGAATGTCACCGGCGAGGTAGCGCGACCAGTCGGGGTCACCCGCGGGGTCGAGCGGACCGCGGCCCCGCAGCGGGCGGCCGGTCGCCTCTTGGAGATCGTCGAGCACCGCCCAGTTGGAATGCATCAACACATCGCCGACGTCGAACAGGAGTGCCTTGGCCATCGCTCGCTACCGTACCCAACGATGCGACGCTCCGGCCTGGTCTCCCACGAACGCTACTTCTGGCACGACCCGGGCCCGTCGGCCGGGGGACGTCGCCCCGACGGCGCCGTGCTGCAGATTGCCGAGGCTGCGGACCACGCCGACACCAAGCGACGGCTGCTCGGGTTGCTCGACGCGACGGGCTACTCCGACCATCTGACCCGCCTCGCGCCGCGTCTGGCAACGGCCGAGGAGCTGACCCGCTTTCACACCCCGACGTACGTAGCTCAGGTTGCTGAACTCTCGGCCGCGGGGTTCGGTGAGGTTGGACGCTCGGCCTACGTGGGTGGGGGGACCTACGACATTGCTCGACTTGCTGCTGGTGGTGTAATCGTCGCGGTCGACGCGGTGCTCGATGGCACCGTCGACAACGCGTATGCCTTGGTCCGTCCCGCTGGGCACCATGCCGAACCCGATCGCGGACTGGGGTTCTGCATCTTCAACAACGTGGTCGTCGCCGTTCACCATGCCCGGGCAGTCCGTGGCGTGGGGCGAGTGGCGATCGTCGATTGGGATGTCCACCACGGCAACGGCCAGCAAGGAGCGTTCTACGCGGATGGCGAGACGTTGACGATCTCGGTCCATCAAGACGGCCGCTTCCCATCGTGGGGCGGGACGCTCACCGAGCGAGGCGACGGCGCGGGATTTGGTGCGAATATCAACATCCCGCTGCCACCGGGTTCTGGACACGGTGCCTACACCGCAGTGTTTGAGCAAGTCGTAGTTCCCGCACTCGACCGGTTCAAGCCCGAGTTGATCATTGTGTCGAGCGGCTACGACGCCGGTGGTTTCGACTCAATGGCCCACATGATGGCCCACTCGGGCACGTTCCGAATGATGGCCTCGTCGATGGTCGACGCGGCCGCCCGGCACTGCGACGGCCGACTCGTGATCGTCCACGAAGGTGGCTATTCGACATACCATGTGCCGTTCTGCGGGCTTGCAGTGATCGAGGAAATGACCGGCATCCCCTCGGGCGTCGCCGACCCCTTCGCCACCCTCGCCCAGCTGCCGTACCAAGATCTCCAGCCCCACCAAGCCGCCGTTATCTCCGCCGCGGCCACCTTCGCCTGACGCCCCGGTCTGCCGCTCACGTCCGACTGGGAGCGGCGCGGTCGGTGACTGGAGTCGCTGGTGTCGACTCCGATCGCCGCGCCCACAGGATCAAGGCGAGCGCGACGAACGCCGAGATGACGAACGCCGCGCTCGATGGCCCGACGGTGCCGTCGAACATGCCGTCGATGCGGGAGCCGATGATCGCTCCGCCGACGGTCGAGAGCATTGCGATCATCGCCGCAGCGGTGCCAGCGACGTGACCGACAGGCATCATCGCGGCCGCGTTCATGTTCGGGATGATCATGTTGTGGGTGATGAGGACCACGGTGAAGATTCCGAAGAACGCCCAGAAGTTCGGACGGCCATCAGCAGCAATCGAGAGTCCGAGAACGACGACGCAGGCAGCCGTGTAGGTGATAACGGCACCCAGAATCAGCCGCTGCAGGCCAATCCGTTGCACGTTGCGTCCGGTGATCAACGAGGCGGCGCCCATCATGATCGCCGTCACGCCGAACACATACGGGAACCAGTCTGGGCGGTTGAACACCTTGCCGACGATGCGTTCCGACGAGGCGAGGTATGACGAGAACACGCCGAACAGCGGGATCATCGCCAGCGTGTACGTCAACGCCGAGCGACTCTGCACGATTGCCTGGGCGGCGACCTTGATCTGACGAACATCCAAGGGTTGGCGCCGGTCGGGCGGCAGCGTCTCGCCGATCCGGGTCGACCAGGCCGCCAAGATCACTCCGAACAGCGCACAGGTGACGAACACGCTGCGCCACGGCAAGATCTTGATCAACCCCGCGCCGAGTACCGGGGCGAAGATCGGCACCAGCATGAAAATCGTCATCGCGAAGGCGACCTCGCGGGCCATCGACGCCCCCGAGTGCCGGTCGCGGATCATCGCCGTCGACGCCACCCGGAACCCGGCGGCACCGAATCCCCAGAAGAATCGGGCGACCTTCATCAGCGTCAACGATGGCGCGAAGACGCAGGCCATCGCCGAGATCACGAACATTGCGCAGGCCACCAGCAACGTGCGGCGACGACCGAAACGGTCGGAGAACAGCCCGAACGGCAACGGGCCGAGACCCATTCCGATGAAGAACGTCGTGATCAGCCCGGCAGTCGCCGGTGACGAATCGGGCAGCCCGAAGTGGCGGCGCATCTCACCAAACGCGGGAAGCAGCAGGTCGATCGAGATCGCCGCCGACGCCATCGCCAAGCCCAGGAACGCCCGGTACTCCCGGGTCGATCGCAACTGAGCCGGCGCATCGTGCTCTTCGTCGGACGTCACAACCCCCCTGTCGCACATGCATGAAGGGGGATGGGCCCGGCATGGGCACACGTTCACGCATTCGCAGCAGGGTAACGGTCGCGGGTCGGGAACCTCCGATGGCTACGGCTCCGCGGATTTCATCCGCCGGCATCGGCCGGCAACTGCGAAGCTCATGGCGTGACCAACGATCCCACGCCGGGCGAACCCGATCAGCGACGCCGTGGGGTCGACAGCATTGACGACGTCAACACTCGCCCATGGGAGCGAGCCGACGAGTCGTTCATGTGGGACATGCTGTACGAGTCGATCCATGTGCGAGCGGGAGACGTGGCACCACCGCGATCGGTGCTCGACGAACCGGCGATCGCTCACTACCGTGCCGGGTTCG
>JANNNL010000274.1:0-2970 GCA_031398525.1 Actinomycetes bacterium
GAGGCGGCGTTGGCGGGCGCCGTTGATGTGCTGTGGCTCACCGACAAGAAGGGCAAGAAGGTCGGCGTCGCGGCCGCGAAGATCGCCTTTGTCGAGATCGGAACCTCCGACGGTGATCGGCGGATGGGCTTCGGCGGCTGACGCTAACGAGCGCTCACTGAGCCTCTGTAAGGCAGAATGGGCGTAAGGAGGAATTCATGGCCACGCTTGTTGAGCTGACCAGGCAGCACACGTCGCTCACGCGAGACGAGGTGAACCATCTGCAGCATCTGCTCGGTGACTGGGGAATGCTTGCCGACTTCTGTTTCGCCGACCTCCTGCTCTATGTCCTCGACGCCGATAGCCGCTGGCTGATTGTTGCCCAAGTGCGTCCTTCGACCGCTCAGACGCTGTACCAGTCCGACTGGGTCGGGGCATATGCCAACGACGCCGAGACGATGATTCTGAATGCCGCGCTCACGTCGGCTGCGGTCGCCGAAGGATCGATCCACGTCGAGAGCCTCGATCAGGAGGTCCAGGTCGTGGCGGTTCCGGTCCGACGACAGGGCACCACCCTGGCGGTACTGACTCGTGAGTGGTCGCCGTCGATCGGTCGCCAGGCCGGCGAGCTAGAACAGACCTACCTCGGGGTCTTCGATCGCTTCGCCGAAATGATCTTGGCGGGCACGTTTCCGTTTCCGGGTCGCCAGGCCGCGATCAGCGTGGCCCCTCGAGTCGGTGATGGCGTAGTCATCGTCGACGGCGATGCCCGCGTCGAGTACTCCTCGCCGAACGCAACCTCGGCCCTTCACCGGGTCGGTATCGCCAGTAACGCCCGAGGTATGCGTCTCGCCGAGTTGGGATTCAACGACGGCCCGATGCGATCGGCGTTCGAACGCAACGAACCTGTGATCGAGGAGTTCGATCAGGGGCCCGACATCACCTTGCTGACCTACTGCATCCCGCTACTCGCCGATTCGGCGGTGACCGGTGGCGTGATGTTGCTGCGAGATGTCACCGAACTACGTCGACGGGACCGGTTGCTGTTGTCGAAGGATGCGACGATCCGCGAGATCCATCACCGGGTGAAGAACAACCTGCAGACGATCTCGTCGTTGTTGCGCCTGCAATCACGGCGGTTGAGCTCGGCCGAGGCGAAAGCCGCCGTCAACGAGTCGGTGCGTCGGATTCGCACCATCGCGCTCGTCCACGAGACGTTGTCCCGTGAGGCCGGCGACGACGTGGCGTTCTCCGAGATCGTGCGCCCATTGCTCCGTCTGGCGGAGGAGGGGTTGCAATCACCCGATCGGCCGGTGCGGTTCACGGTTGCCGGAGACGGTGGCAAGTTGCCGGCGACGATTGCGACTCCATTGTCGGTAGTGCTCACCGAACTGTTGCAGAATGCCGTTGACCACGGGTTTCCCGAAGGATCAGCCGGAGGAACGGTTCATGTTCAGCTTCGTCACGACGCCAACAGCCTGCACGTGCAGGTCGTCGACAACGGCTTGGGTCTCGATCCCGACTTCTCACTGGACAACGCCACCGGACTCGGCCTGGTCATCGTGAGAACGCTGGTGACCACGGAGTTGGCCGGAGAGATTGCGATGCGGGCAGCAACCGCTGACGAACTGCGGATGGCGAATCTCCCGGCCCCGGTTCATGGCACCGGAGCGACAGTTGAACTTACGGTTCCACTCGAAGCGGGGTGAGCGGTGGGGCACGGCGCGTCTCGGTGACGAGACGCGCCGATCAGACGGCGGTGACGCGATGACGGGCGGCTGCGGCCGCACGGCGCATCTGGCGCCGCTCTTCCTCGCTGGTGCCGCCCCAAATGCCGGCGTCCTGGTTGGTTTCGAGGGCGAACTGCAGGCAATCGGTGCTGGCCGGGCACTGCCCGCAGACTTCCCGAGCCCGATCGATCTGGATCAGGGCCTGACCGGTGGTCCCGACGGGGAAGAAGAGGTCGGGGTCCGTGTCCCGGCAGATGGCGTCTTTACGCCAATCGTACGATGCGTTTGCAAGGGCCAGGCTGGACGCGAGGATGGTCACTAAAGATCTCTCCTATTTCGTGAAACCGTTCACGAGTACACGCCGAGGGAACAATCGGGCGACTCGGCAGGAAGAGAAAATTACTGCCCTCTTAAGGATTTGACAAGAGGCATTCTCGTGTTTTTCTACACGTTCCCGAATTGAATGGAGACTATCTGTGGTTGAGATACTGGCACATCGAGGTGCGTCGCACGCCGAGAGTGAAAATACGGTGATGGCGTTTCGCTCGGCTCGGGCAATGGGGGCCGATGCGGTGGAACTCGACGTTCGGCGCACGGTCGAGGGTTCACTGATCGTGCATCACAACCCTCATCTCCTTGACGGCCGGTTGATTCGCGAAACCTCTCGTCGGCAACTGCCATCGTCGGTCGCCACGCTCGTCGAGGCCCTTGACGCCTGTGAGGGCATGTGGGTCAACGTTGAGATCAAGAACGATCCGGATGAAGCCGACTTCGACGCCTCTGACGCAATCGCCGATGCGGTGATTGAGCATCTCGTTGGTTGGCGGGACGACTCACGTTGGCTGATTTCCTCGTTCCGCCGCGAGACGATCGATCGGTGCCGGCTGTTGGCACCGGCGATTCCTACTGCGTGGCTCACGGTTGACGTCGACGCCCGCACGGCCCGACAGGTGATGATCGGCGGTCACCGGGCCGTCCATCCGTGGTACGGCAACGTCACCGAGCAGTTCATCGCCGGTTGTCACGAGGTGGGGGTACAGGTCAACGTGTGGACGTGTGATGACCCGGATTGGATGCTGCGGCTGGCCGCGTGGGGCGTTGATGGCATTTGCACCAATGTGCCTGACGTAGCCATCGCCACGCTCGGCCGGTAGCGATCAGCCGACGGTCAATGACATCAGTCCGGCCGTGCACGCTTGGCCCGCCGAACACCGTTCGTAGGTGACTGAGGCCGAACCGACGAAGTCGCGTTCGGGTAGGA
>JANNNL010000302.1:0-18806 GCA_031398525.1 Actinomycetes bacterium
CATAGGCGAACCGGACCCCCTCGAAACGCACGTGTCCACCGGGACCGGGCGGCAACGACGCGGGGTACTTGGGCGAGGTGACCTGCGATTCGGTCGACAGCACCTCGTGGATTCGAGTCAGGGCGGCGGCCGCTCGCTGGCCGAAGGCGACGGTCATGCCGATCGTTCGCAATGGCTGGATCATCAGGGCGACATAGACATTGAAGGCGACGAGCTCGCCAATCGTCATCTGTCCGTTCAATACCCGGTGGCCACCAATGCCGAGAACGGCGATCTGTCCGAGTGCGGGCAGGACGTCGATGCCAGGCAGAAACGCACTGCGGATGCGGGCCGCGCCGAGCGAGTTCTGCCGGATGGCGTCCGCCTCGGTGGTCAGAAGGTCGACTTGGCGCTGCTCGGCCCCGAACCCTTTGACGACCCGTACCCCGGTCACCGATTCCTCCACAACGGTTGCCAACTGTGCCTGACGAGCCTGGACGGTGACGAGCGTCGGATGGATGTGCAACGAGAAACGCCGCGAGAGCAGGTTGACGAGCGGTAGCGGAGCGAGCGCAACCAGAGCGAGTAGCGGCTGGCTGAGGAACAAGATGACCACGATCGCCGCCACCATCAACAGGTTCGAGATGGTGAGCGGAATCATCACTACGAAGCCCTGCACCTGCTGTAGATCGCTCGACGCCCGGCTCATCAACTGACCCGTCTGAGCCCGGTCGTGATAGCCGATATGCAGGTGAAGCACGTGCTCAAAGATGCGGTTGCGCAGGCGCTGTTCCAGGCGACGGCTCTCGGTGAACGAGAAGTAGCGCCGTAGCGCGGTGAATAGACCCGCTACCAATCCGGCGGTGACGATCAGCATTGACCAGCCGACCAGACTGCCGTCGCGGACGATGCCCCGGTCGATGGCCAACTGCGTGAGGCGGGGCACAGTGACCTTGGCGGCGCTCCATACGACACCGATCAAAATCGCCTTGACAATGCCGCGCCGCTGGTCATGCAGAGCTGCCGTGAGCACCTTCCAGCTCTCCCGCAGGTTGAGCGCGGTCGACTGCATGATCATCGAGGGTACCCGGGGGTCGCTCGGCGGGTCGGATCGTTTGCGTATGGTGAGCCGTATGGGAATTTTCGCGTGGATCGCGATGGGCTTGATCGCCGGGCTACTGGCGCGATGGGTCGTCCGTGACGACCGCAGCGGCTGCATCTACACAATCGTCGTCGGCGTACTTGGCGCGCTGATCGGCGGGGCGCTCGCTCAGCGGGCGGGTGAAGCAGGGCTGAGCGACGATCTCACCCTTCGCTCCGTCGTCGTCGCCTTTCTCGGCGCGGTGCTGCTACTCCTTGCGTTGCAAGCAATTCAGGGCCGGTTCGGCCGAAAGCGCAGCCGCAAGCGCCGCTGACGCCCGGGCACCTCGCTCCTCGCCAAGCCTTTTGGGGCGCGCCATAGCGCTGTGAGCGCCACTGCACTCCAATGTGGAGTCCAGTGGCGGTTCCCTAGTTCTGGGGAGCGCCACAGCGCTCGACGCGCCATCGCACGCCAAATTGGCGTCCATTGGCGTTTCTGAGGGGCGGATTTGCGGGTGTGTGGGGGAATCCGGCGCAGGCTTCGGGCGAGGCGAGCCGGTCGGGCTACTTGCGTTGGAAGTTGGGCTTGCGCTTCTCGGCGAAGGCTCGGGGGCCTTCTTTGGAGTCGGCAGAGGCGAAGACGGCCCAGCCGTAGTCGTATTCGTGGGCGAGGGCTTCGGTTTCGGTCATGCCATCGGTTTCGTGGAGGGTACGCAGGATCGCCTCGACGGCCAACGGGCCATTGCCGGCGATCACATCGGCGATCTCACGGGCCTTGGCCAACGCCCCGCCATCGGGAACCACGTGGCCGATCAAGCCGTACGACAGTGCCTCGGCCGCGGTGATGTGTTTGCCGGTCAGCAAGATCTCGGCGGCGACGGTGTACGGAATCTGGCGGCGGAGACGCACAGCCGAACCACCCATCGGGTACAGCGACCACCGGGCTTCACTCACGCCGAAGCGGGCCGACTCGCCAGCAACCCGGATGTCGGTGGCTTGCAGAACCTCGGTGCCTCCGGCGATCGCCACGCCTTCGACGGCGGCGATCAGCGGCTTGGTCGGGCGATAGTCTCGCAACAACGCCTTCCAGTGGAGCGTCGGGTCGGCCTTCATCCGCGCCGCGGTGTCGATCTCGGTGTCGGTGTCGGCGGCATCGCCGGCCATCGCTCGCAGGTCGGCGCCGGAGCAGAAGTTTCCACCCGCTCCGGTGAGGATGATGCAGCGGATTTCGGGATCCTCCGACGCCTCGACGAAGGCGTCGTACATCCGCACCATCATCGCCCCACTCAACGCGTTGTAGCGAGCCGGCCGGTTCAGGGTGACGGTCATCACGCCGCCATCGCGCTCCACCAATGCATCAGGCATGTCGCCCCTCCCGTAGTGCGGCGCCGACTCAGGCGGCCGGGCGGAAGTATGGCAGGACGATGTCGTCGGATGCTGCGTGGAAGGTCACCGCCAGGCGCATTCCCGGAGTGATCTCGTCGGGCAGACAGCCAACAACGCTGCTGACCAGGTGAAATCCCTCATCGAGATGGACAATCGCTGGGACGTACGGGATGGCGAACGCCGGATGCTGAGGCCGCCAGACGACCGTCCAACTCGCCAGGCTTCCCACTCCGTCGCTCGTCGCCCAGGCCACGTTCCGCCGATGGCAGGCTCCGCAGATCGGGGCGGGGCGCACGTTGATGTGCTCGCAATCACTGCATCGCTGGTACCTCAACCGACCCTCGCGACAGGCGTCCCAGTACGGCGCCGACCAGCGACTCGCCGTCCCCACAGGGATCCCCATCGCTTGGGGGTGCAGCACGGTTGACACCGGCGCGATCCTACGCCTCACCCCGGACGCGACCGCAGCCCACCGGAGCGAGGTGCTCCGATGGGCTGCGCCTGGGGGGCGTGATGGGCTGCAGCCGAGCAGATCAGTCGTCGTCGCCGGAGTCGTCGCCCCCGCCGTGGCCGGAGCTGTCGCCGCCGCCGCCGCCCGAGTCGTCGCTTCCACGGCCGCTGGAGTTGTCGTCGTCGCTGTCCTCATCGCCGGAGTTGTCGTCGCCGCCCGAGCTGTCGTGGTCGGAGTTGTTGTCGTCGCGGTCGGGGGTGGTGGCCGTTCCGTTGCACTCGGCATCGTTGGCGTGCTCGTCTTCGTCGCAATGGCCGCTCTCGTCCTCGACGGTGTCGGGCGTGGTGTTCGGGCTGCTCACATCAGGAACGCTGCCACCCGGTGTGCTGACGTCCGGAGCGCTGACACCGGGGGCGCTGACTGACACGCTGACATCCGGAGTGCTTACGCCGGGGGTGCTGGCAGACACGCTCACATCAGGGGCGCTTACCGAGACGCTGACGTCGGGAGTGGTGCTCGAGCTTCCAGGCACTGTCACGCTGACGGTCGGGAGCGTTTGGCTGGTGGTGGCGACCGAGGCTCCGGTCGTCACGGCAGAACCCAGGGGGACGTTGACCACCGGGCTGGGCGGGGCGCTCGGGGTGAGGATTGCGGCGTAGGCCGGGACGCCAAACCCGACGATGGCGACGGTGCTGGTCCAGATCATCGATGACTTCTTCATGGGGGAACTCCTTGATTCGCAGGCGATCTGCTTGGGGGGTGGCCTCATCAGACACCCGGAGCATGGACGCCGACCAGTGCACCTTGGTGCTAGTACTTGGTCGGGGGTGCACGTCCGACCCGCCGGGTGATTGTTCGTACGATGGGCCGATGAGCACCGAGCTGCCGATCACCACCGAACCCTGGTATGCGCGCCGACGGGTCGACGACGCGATCACACTGCTCTGGGAACCGCATGTGGTCCCGCTGATGCGCTGCAATATCTGGCATGTCGCCGGGCGCGATCGCGACCTGATCGTCGACACCGGCCTGGGCGTCGCCGGGTTGCGTGCCGCAGCCGAGGAGCTGTTCGACAAGCCGGTCACCGCCATCGCGACCCACGGGCATGACGATCACATTGGGGCCAACTGGGAGTTCGAGGACTGCTTCGCCCATCCGCTCGAAGCCCACCTGCTCGAAGCCCCGCCGATCACCTCACTCGACCCGTGGGTGGCGTGGGGTCACGAGGTGATGGAATCGCTGCAGACCAGCGGATACACAGTGACCGAACCGTACTTCGTCACCGCGTTGCCGCCCGGGGTGAAGGTCGACACGTTCCGCCAACAGCCCGCCAAGGTGACCCGTCTGATCGATGAGGGCGACATCGTCGACATCGGCGATCGGCAGTTCGAGGTCCTCCATCTGCCCGGCCACTCCCCCGGGTCGATCGGGCTGTGGGAGTCGGCGACCGGCACCCTGTTCTCGGGCGACGCGGTCTACGACGGACCGCTCCTCGACGAGCTTCCCGACTCGAACATCGACGACTACATCCGCACGATGGAACGCCTGATGGACCTCCCCGTCACCGTCGTCCACGCCGGCCACGACCCCAGCTTCAACCGCGACCGCCTCCGCGAGTTGACCCGCGCCTACCTCGACCACCGCCGCTGACCGGTCGCCCCATTCTGGCGACGTGGTTCATGGTCGCAGCCGGGTCTGACGTCGCCAGACTCGAGGGACAGGGCGGATACCGGCGTTTCGCCGTTCCGGCGATCGGTTTCGGCGTCGAGCACCGGCTGAGGACGCCGGAACGCGAGGGAGGAACAGCACCAGCGAGGTCTCGGAGAGTCTCCCGCCAGCGTCCGGAGATCGAGGACAATGCGACGTGAGCGGTGGGGCTACGTCCTAACGTGGGGTGATGTCCGAGATGAGCCGGGTGGCGTGGCACGACGGTGAATGGCTCAATGCGCCGATTGCTGTTGTCGACGATGGTGACGAACTCCTGGTCACTGCGGTCGAAGGCAGCGATTTCTGGCGAACGACCTCGTACGGGTTCATCCACGACAGCGGCCACGCGTTGCTTCGTCCGTTGGAGGATGGTGCTGCGGTCGAGGTGTCCTGGGTACTCGAGTATGTGGAGCAGTTCGACCAGGCCGGCGTGTTGCTCCGCTCGGACGAGTCGACGTGGATCAAGGCCGGTGTCGAGTTCTGCGACGGCGATGCCCAACTCGGTGCGGTCGTGACCTGCGGGGTGTCGGACTGGTCGGTCGCGCCCGTCGGCGACTGGTTCAACGAACTGGTCACCGTCCGAGCGAGCCTGTCGGGCGACGCGGTGACGATCCGGGCCCGAGTCGGTTCGGGAGCCTGGCGGTTGGTCCGCGTCGCCCCATGGCCGCCAGGTGTTGTCGCTCTCGCCGGTCCCATGATCTGTGCCCCAACCCGCGCCGGGCTGACCGTCCGGTTCGTCAGCTGGCATGAGGGCCCCGCCGACGCCGACTTGCACTAGCAATTCGGCGGATCGGGCGTCGCCGGGGAGTACACCGCGGGGTGCCGGCTCACCTTCAATCGGGTCCCCACGAGCCCGCAACGTAGGCCTGCCGCTCACGCTCCGATGTGGAGCGCTACTCGCGGATTACTGCACGTCGCACTCCCAAGATTGGTCGCGGGCAGCCGGATGCCTGTCAGGCGTCGGCCGCGGCGATCGCCTGGGACTCCATCGCGGCCGAGCGGTAGATGCCCGACGCCATGTACGACGCTTCGGCGGCGCGGCGGGCTTCGTAGACCGAGGCACGAACCCCGTGGAGACGGGGCGAGTCGGGCGAGGCGAGCACGGCCATTTCGGCGAGGTGACAGGCCAGCCGCAGATTGCCATCATCGGCGAGCGCCGAGGCCCGAGCCGCGAGCACGTCTGCACCTCCGACGAGCGCGGCCATTTCCGCGGCAACCTCGGCGTCGCGAGCCGGCTTGAGGTTCGCCGGGTTGCCGTCGTACCAGCCACCGTAGAGCCGCCACAGATTACGGACTACGAACTCGGGCTCGTCGTAGGTCGGCTTCAAGTACGGCTTCTCGGCAAGCGCAGCGGGGAGTTTGACCTGGTGGATGACATCATCGAGCCGCGCGCCGGTATTCATCAAGGCCAGGGTCTGGTCGTGCAGCGACTCCAGCGCGGCTGCCGTATCGGAGAGTACCGTGACGATGTCGTCGACGCCGCCAATCGCCGGGCCATGCGCCGGGAGCAGCAACTCGGGTTGCAACGCGGCCATCTCGCGCAGGGCCACGGCCCAGTCCCAGGCGTAGCGCTGAACCTTCTGCGGGTTGCCGGCATTCGGGAACTGCCAGATAAACAGGTCGCCAACGCAGATCGCCTTTCGCCCAGGAACCCACGCCCAGGTGTGATCGTCGGTCTCGCCCCGGGCGTGGCGAAGTTCGAAGCTCACGCCGCCGACATCGAGCATGGTCGAGGTGCGGTAGGTCACCGACGGGTACACAAACTCGCTCGGCCACAGCGGCGCGGGCAGCCGGAACTGGCGCATGTTGATGTGGCCGTTGTAGCCATTGGTCAACTGGTAGCGATCGAACCGGACAGGCACCGCCTCATGTCCGACATAGCGGATGGCCACATCGCCACGGTGGGCGGCGGCGGCGTCGAAGGCCTGCGCCCCGGTCACATGGTCGGCATGGCCGTGGGTGTACACGGCAGTGTGGACCGGAGCGTCCGACCACGTCCGCAGGCCTTCGAGTGCCCGCGGCGCCGACATCGCGTGTGACACGTCGAAGACCACCAAGCCCTGATCGGTGTCGAAGGCGACCACGTTACTGAACGCCTCGATCAGCGCGGTGCCATCCCCGACCTCCTCGACGGCACCCGCCGAGGCGCTGAACAATCCGTTCATCGCCGGGGTTTCCGCACCGCTGATCCAACGCGCTGACCGTTCCAACATCGTCATGGCATCAGCGTTTCATACTTCGCCGAGTGCCCCGATCTCGGAGCGCCAACGCCTTGCGCAGACCGGTGGCGACCTGTGCCATCCGCTCCTCATCGAGTTCGCCCACCAACTCGATCAATGCTGCCTTGTCAACCGTGGCAACCCGCGTGACGTTGACGACCGACTCCTTCGGAAGCCCCGCCTCGCTGGCTCCTAGCCGAACGTTTCCCGGCGCGGCCGCCAGCCGAATCGCTTGGGCCGCCGCGGAATCGAGAACGCCTCTTGGGCGAGTTCCTCCGCCGCGCCTCGGTTGCCGCACAAGGCGTACGCCAGCCCGACGGCCCGTTCGAACTGCGCCGCATAGTACGAGTCGAAGTCCGCCACCAACGGCACCTCGACGACGACCTCCAACTCTGCGGGCGCAGGCACGATGGCGGGTTCGAACGGTCTCATCACCACTTCACTCGCCACAGCATCCATCGAGGTTTACCGGAGTACGCCGGGCGCGCCGGCGACCGTTAGCGGTCGAGGTCGGGCGGGGGAAGTTCCGACGGGCCGACGTGGGTGTCGAGGTAGTCGTTGAGCGCGTCGCAGGCCTGCCATTCAGAGACGATGCGGACCCTGGCGGTTGGAGTGTGCATCCATGGTTCGACGGGGAACGTCTTCACGGCGATCAGCCCCTTGCGTCGTAGCAGCTCGATCCGCGGGTGATCTTTGGGATAGCCCCGCGGCGCGCTTTTCAGTGACGACAGGGCGTCCATCGTGAAGCCTTGCGTCGTCAGCGACTCGACGAGCGCGACGATCTCGGCCCCGCGATGCGCATCATCGACGGCGCGACGAAAGCGTTCCAGCTGGTCAGTAGCCATGTCGTAGTACCCCGCGCCGAGCATGACTCCGGACGCCGAGAGCTGCACGTAGTAGCCCGCGCCGCCTTCACGCTCAACGTACATTCCCTGATGAGTCTTGTACGGCGGGCGACCCTTGGCGAACCGGGCGTCGTTGTACGGGCGGAACAGGTGAAACGGCCCGTAGTCCGGCAGCTCGGCGGCCAGCGTGTCGAACACGCCCTTCACCTCGGTGAGGTACGTCGGGCGGTTCGCCTGCCAGAACGACTTGGCGTTGTCGGCTTCCAACCGTTCGTAGAAGTCGAACGCCGCGGTCGGAAACCCGTTGAAGGCCAACGGCCCTACTCCAACGATCAGCCGACGATTTCGGAGATCTGCATCACCGGCGTGATGTTGGTGTAGGTGGCGACATCAGCCATCACCGCGGCGGTGCCCTCGGCGGCCATCGCGCCCTGGAAGGCAGCCATGTCGGCGAAGTTGAAGTGCACGGCGGCGACGTATGGACCACTGACGCCCTTGTCGATCTCGGCAGAGTCGAGGCCCCAAGCGCCGAGGGCTAGCGGGACATGGCTGTCGCGGTAGTAGTCGTGGTCGAACGTGGAATCGTCGCTGGACGGGTAGAAAACACTCACTCGGATCATGTGGCTCACCGTAGTTCCGGCGGAATCAACATCAAGACGCAGAGCAAGAAAGCGGTGGTGCCGCCACTTCGGGCGTGGAATCGGGCATTGTGTGTGGCTGTGACCAAGCAACGCCGCCACCGCCAGAAGGGTCTGCCCCCGATCATCGTGCTGACTCCCGAGGAACGGTTCACCGCCGGGGTCCGCGAGGCTGAACTCGCCGCCCAACGTGCCGCCAAGGCAAAGGAGGCGTCGCGCCAAGCAGCCACCGAGCTGAAGGCCGAGCTGGAACGCCAGCAGATCGCCGCCGCCAAGCACGCCGCCGACCTCGCCCAAGCTCGTATCGACCACGCTGGCGCGGTCGACCGACTCAAGGCCGCTCGCGCTTCGGGTCGCGGCAAGGCGGAAGCCGAAGCGACGTGGCGCGCCGCCACCGCCCATCTGATGGAACTCGAAAGCGGCGAGCGTCCCCGGTGGGCTCCCAAGCCGCCGGCCGACACCTCGGACCCCGACGGCGAGGACCATACCGAGCGCGACACCGATACTGAGGTCGATGAGGCCGAACCGGTCTCGGCATAGCTCCGATCGGAGCATCGGGGCAGTTGTCAATGCGTCGCGTCCACCGAGGTCGTAACCTCTCCGCCCATGGCTGATCTGCTTCTTGGCGAAACCGTCGACCCGGCGACCCACCAGCGCACGGGTACCAAAGTTGCGATTCCCACCGGTGAGTTCACCACCCACGGGGTAATCGTCGGTATGACCGGCTCGGGCAAGACCGGTCTGGGCATCGTGCTGATCGAGGAAGCGTTGCGCGCCGGAGTTCCGGCCCTGCTCATCGACCCGAAGGGTGACCTCGGCAACCTCTGCCTCACCTTCCCGAACCTGTCGGGTAGCGACTTCCGCCCGTGGATCAACGATGGCGACGCCCAGAAGGCGGGCCTCTCACCCGACGATTTCGCCACCGCGCAGGCCAAGACCTGGTCGGACGGCCTGGCCAGTTGGGGCCTCGACGGCTCGGCGATCGGCACGTTGCGCAACGGCACCGAGTTCACCATCTATACCCCCGGCTCGACCGCCGGCGTGGCGATGAACATCGTCGGCTCCCTCAAGGCCCCCGATGATGCCGGCGACCTGGAAACGATGCGCGACGAGATCGAGGGTTACGTGTCGGGCCTGCTCGGCCTGGTGGGCATCGAGGCCGATCCGTTGTCGAGCCGCGAGCACATCTTGCTGTCAAATCTGATCGAGACGTCCTGGGCGGCCGGCAAAGACCTCGACCTGCCGATGCTGGTCGGTCAGGTGCAGACCCCGCCGATCCGCAAGCTCGGCGTGTTCGAGCTGGACACGTTCTTCCCGCCCAACGACCGCACCGCGCTGGCGATGAAGCTCAACGGCCTGCTCGCCTCGCCGTCGTTCGCGGCGTGGGCCCAGGGAGCCCCGCTCGACATCGGCACGCTGTTGCGCACCTCCGACGGCAAGCCGCGCTGTGCGATCGTCACGACGGCTCACCTCAGCGACGAGGAGCGCCAGTTTGTCACCGCCCTCGTGCTCGCCAAGCTGGTCACCTGGATGCGCAAGCAATCGGGCACCACCGACCTGCGCGCCTTGCTCTACATGGACGAGGTCGCCGGGTACGTGCCGCCATCGGCGATGCCCCCGACGAAGAAGCCGATCATGACGTTGATGAAGCAGGCCCGCGCTTTTGGCGTCGGTGTCGTGCTCTCGACCCAGAACCCGGTCGACGTTGACTACAAGGCGCTGTCGAACGCCGGAACCTGGATGATCGGCCGACTGCAAACCGATCGTGACAAGCAGCGCCTACTCGACGGCATGTCCGCCGCAGCCGGTGGCGTCGACGTCGCCGCGATCAGCGACACCATCTCTGGCCTGGGCAAACGCGAGTTCGTCCTCCGTCGGGCGTCGAAGGACAAGCCCGAGGTCATGACCACTCGGTGGGCGATGAGCTACCTGCGCGGTCCGCTCACCCGGGACCAGATCGAAGGATTGATGGACGGCCGGACGGCGTCGACATCAGCGCCCGCGGCACCCTCATCATCGGCCGCCCCGAGCGCTCCGGGGGCCAGAGGTGCCGCCAACATGATGCGCGGCGGCAACGCTGCCCCGGCACCCGAGGCGTCAACCGCGTCGAATCTCGGGTCGGATGAGACATCGGTGATGCCGCAGATCGCCGACGGCGTCGCCGTTCGTTGGGTCGACATCGCCAGCCCGTGGCTCTCCACGGTCGGCGGCGACTCCCGCGGCACGCGGCTGGAACCGGCGATCGTCGCCCGGGTACGAATGCGGTACGACGACGAGAAGGCCGACCTGGTGACCGACGGCGAGTACGAGGCCGTGCTGTTCCCGCTCGCCGCCACGATCGACGCCAGCCGGGCGATCGCCGTCGACTACGACGATCGCGATCTGCGCACTTCCGCCCCCGACAACGCCGTCTACCGCCTCTCCGATGCCCCGATCGATGCCAAGACCACGTTCACCCGGGTGGAGCGCGATTTAGTCGATCACCTCGTCCGCAGCCAGACGTTGGAGATTCCGGTCAACCGCGATCTCAAGCTGTTCGGCCGTCCGGGTGAAGCCCTCGAGTCGTTCCAACTGCGCTGCGCCCAGGCCGCCGACGACGAGGCCGACAAGGCCACCGCGCTCTTGCGGGACAAGTACGAGACCAAGGTCAAGAAGCTGCAGGACGCGCTGGCGACCGCCAACGATCGCCTCGATGTCGCCAAGTCTGACCATCGCGGCCGACGTGGCGAGCAGATCATCGGCGCGGCCGGCTCGATCCTCGGCGGTCTGCTCGGTGGCAAGAGCCGACGCGGCGCCGGCGGCATCCTCGGCAAGCTCGGTGGACTGTTCGGCAAGCACCAACGGGCCTCGACCGCCGGCGAACGCGTCGACGCGGTGGAGAACAAGGTCGAGTCACTGGAACAGGATCTGCAGAACCTCGAGTCGGAAGCAGCGACGGAGATTCAAGAGCTGAGCGATGCATGGGACGCCAAGGCCGGCAGTGTCACCACCGTCGCCGTCACGCTCGAGCGGACCGACGTCAGCGTGGCCCAACTCGTTCTCACCTGGATCCCGGTCGCCTGACCCTCAGCGTTAACGTCAGCCCCATGCGAGTGCTGGCGATCGATCAGGGAACGTCGGCGACCAAGGCTGTGGTCGTCGAGCCCGACGGTTCCGCCGGTGCGGTCGTCGAGGTCCCCATCGAGGTGAGCGCCGGAGCCGATGGCTCGGTCGAACTCGACCCCGAGGAACTCTGGCGCAGCGTGGTCAGCGCCGGGCAACGCGCCCTGCACGCCGCGGGTGGGACCGTCGATGCCATCGGCCTCGGTAACCAAGGCGAGACCGTGCTCGCCTGGGAGCGAGCGACCGGCCTGCCGCGTTCGGCCGGGATCGTCTGGCAAGACCGGCGAGCGACGTCGATTTGCGAGTCGCTGGCAGCACAAGGCTGGTCAGAGCGTCTTTCCGAGCTGACCGGGCTGGAACTCGACCCGTACTTCTCCGCACCAAAGATGGCCTGGCTGCGCCCCCAGGTCGGTGATGCAACGATCACGACCACCGATACGTGGCTGCTCCATCGGCTGTGCGGCGCGTTCGCTACCGATGCCGCGACGGCCTCGCGGTCGCTGCTGCACGGGCTCGAAGACGTGGCCTGGAACCCTGAAGCCTGCGCGGCCTTCGGCGTTGAAGCTACCGATCTCCCGACCATCGTCCCCAATGCCGGGGTGGTTGGCACCACCGGGGTCTTCGGCGGTGACCTACCGATTACGGGGCTCTGCGTCGACCAGCAGGCCGCGTTGTTCGCCGAGTCGTGCTTCGCCGCGGGAGAGGCGAAATGCACCTACGGCACCGGGGCATTCCTGCTCGCATCGACCGGATCTCGCCCCACGCGCTCGACCAACGGGCTGGTCGGCTGTGTCGCCTGGCAGATCGACGACGAAACGACGTGGTGTCTCGACGGGCAGGTGTACACCGCGGGGTCGGCGGTGACCTGGTTGCAGCAGATCGGAGTCATCGCCGAGCCGGCCGACCTCGACCGACTGGGCGGCGCGGTTGCGTCCCCTCGTCACACCTCCTTCGTCCCCGGGCTCGCCGGCCTCGCCGCGCCGTTTTGGCGACCCGATGCCCGCGCCGCGTTCACCGGCCTCGACTTGGCGACCAGCCGCGAGGAATTGGTCCGCGCCGTCATCGAAGGCTTGGCGGCATCCGTTGCGTTTCTGGCTCGCGCCGCGGCAGCCGACCTCGGGTCGCCGCTGCGGCGGCTGCGAGTCGATGGCGGGTTGACGCGGTCGAAGGTGTTGCTGCAAACCCAAGCCGACCTGCTGCAAGTTCCCATCGAGGTGTATCCATCACCGCACGCCACGGCCTTGGGCGTCGCCGCGTTCGCTCGTATCGGGGCGGGCGGAGCGCAAACCCCGGCCGACGCGGTCGGTAACTGGCAGCCGACGACGACGGTCGAGCCATCGGTCTCGGCCGATGAAGCCGAGGAACGACTGAGCCGCTGGCACGCTGCGGCGCAGGCGACGATGACGCTGTGAGCACCGATCTCTTCGACGTTGCCGTCATCGGCGGCGGCGTGGTCGGCACTGCCGTCGTCCGCCATCTCTCCCACCACCGGCTCCGCGTGATCCTGCTCGAGCGTGCCCCTGATGTTGGCGCGGGCACGAGCAAGGCGAACACGGCGATCCTCCACACCGGCTTCGACGCCACCCCGGGCAGCGTCGAGTCACGCCTCGTCAGCCGCGGATACCACCTGCTCAAGGACTACGCGACCCGTTCGGGTATTGCCGTCGAGCCAACCGGAGCGTTGCTCGTCGCGTGGGACGACGAGCAGGCCGCATCGCTGCCCAAGCTCGCCGCGAAGGCCACCGCCAACGGCTACGAATCCACCGTGTTGGTCGATGCCACCGAGGTGTACGCCATCGAGCCTGACCTCGGAGCGGGGGCACGCGGCGGGCTGTTGGTCCCCGACGAGCACATCATCGACCCGTGGTCGACGCCCCTGGCATTTGCCCACGACGCCCTGGTGCACGGGGCCGACATCCGCCGGTTGTGCGAGGTGACGGGGGTGACCATCGGGGCCGAGGTGACCACGTTGCACACGACGACCGGCCCGCTCGCCACCCGGTTCGTGGTCAACGCGGCGGGCCTCCACGGTGACACCGTCCACCGGTTGTTCGGCTTCGACGGGTTCACCGTCCGCCCCCGCCGCGGCGAGCTGATCGTGTTCGACAAGCTCGCCCGGCCGCTCCTCGGCCGCACGATCCTGCCGGTGCCAACCGCAACAACCAAGGGCGTGTTGGTCGCTCCGACCGTCTTCGGCAACGTGATGCTCGGCCCGACTGCCGACGACATCGACGACCGCTCGGCGACTGGCTCTACGGCCGCCGGGCTCGCGGGGCTACTCGCCAAGGGCGCGCAGATCCTTCCGGCGCTCGCCCACGAGGAGGTCACCGCGGTCTACGCCGGGTTGCGGGCGGCGACCGAGCACCGTGACTACCAGCTCTCATCGTCGGCCGCCGCTCGCTACGTCTGCCTCGGCGGAATCCGCTCGACGGGCCTGACGGCGTCAATGGCCCTCGCCGAGGAGGCGGTTCGGCTGCTCGTCGACGCTGGCCTGGTCGCCGAGCCGCGACGGGTCGACGAGGTCCACGGCGTCACGATGACCAACCTCGGAGAGGCCCAGGCGCGGCCGTACATGGATGGCGGCACGATCGTCTGTTACTGCGAGCGAGTCACCTCGGAGGAAATCACTCGCGCCTGCCAAGGACCGCTGCCGGCCGTCGATCTCGACGGTATCCGCCGGCGCACACGGGCCCTCGCCGGACGCTGCCAGGGGTTCTATTGCACCGCTGCGGTGGTGTCGACGGCGGTCGCGGCGGGCGGGCAACCCGCCGCGCCCTGGCTGGCGATGCCATGACCGCCTACGACGTGGTGATCGTCGGTGGCGGGCCCGCCGGGCTGGCGGCGGCCGTGGCGCTGCGCCGGGCAGGGGCCGGGCGGGTAGCGGTGTTCGAGCGCGAGCAGGAGTTGGGGGGCATCCCCCGCCACACCAACCACACCGGTTTCGGGCTGCGTGACCTGCACCGGGTGATGTCGGGCCCGCGGTATGCCCAGCGCTACATCCAGATGGCCGAACGCGCCGGGGTCTCGCTGCACCCGGGCGTTCTGGCGACGTCATTCTTGGCCGGAGCGATGATCGACGTCACCAGAACAGGCATCCAGGGGCTTGAGACCGTCGAAACCCGCGCCCTGCTGGTTGCCACCGGGGTACGCGAGCGGCCCCGCGCGGCCCGGCAGATCCCGGGCGATCGCCCGGCCGGGGTGATGACCACGGGAGCGCTGCAGCAACTCGTCCGCGCCAAGCTTCCTGTCGGACGACGAGCCGTAATCGTCGGAGCCGAGCACGTCAGCTTCTCGGCGGTGATGACCCTCGCCCACGCCGGTTGTTCCACTGCCGCGCTGCTCACCGACCAGGCTCATCACCAGACGTACGCCCCGCTGGCCTGGGCGACCACCGGCCGTCGACGCATCCCGATCATCACTGAGGTCACGGTCGTCGAAATCGTCGGCAAACGGCGCGTCGAGGCCGTGGTGTTGTCGAATGGTCGACGCATTGCCTGCGACACGGTGGTCTTCACCGCCGACTGGATTCCCGACCACGAACTCGCCCGCAGCGCCGGGCTCCCGATCGATCCAGCAAGCCGGGCAATCAGTGTCAGTTCCGGCCTGCATACCTCACAATCAGGGGTTTTCGCGGCGGGCAACGTGCTACATGGAGCAGAGACCGCCGAGGTGTGCGCCTTCGACGGCTGTCACGCCGCTCACTCGATCGCCCGGTGGCTCGGCGGAGGACCGTGGCCCGACCGACCGGTCCCGATCGTTTGCGATGCCCCGCTCATCTGGTCCGCACCACACGCGCTCGCTGATACCGGTGCGCCGCGCCGTCGGATTCTGCTACGGACATCCGCTCCCGTACCGCGGATCACCGCTCGCCAAGGCGAACGCGAGCTGTGGGTCGGGAGACCACACGGCACGCCCGAGCCGTTGCGTTCGATGTGGATTCCCGACACCTGGCGGTCGGAGGTCGATTTCGCCGCCGGGCCGATCACGCTGACGGCTACGCTGAGCTGACCAACGCTGATGGTTCTGCGGGCGTGGTGGAATGGCAGACACGCTGGGTTTAGGTCCCAGTTTCGAAAGAAGTGAGGGTTCGACTCCCTCCGCCCGCACTCATACCGCTCCCAAGGGGGCCGTCTCCGCGGACTCTGACACACCGATGCGCGATGCTGTGCCCATGCCCGACACGCTGATCGACGAGTTCCTCGCGGACGTCCCCGAAGACCGTCGCGGAACCATCCGCACGCTGCATGAAATCATCGTCGAGGCGGCACCGGATCTGGCCCCGAAGATCTGGCCAATCTCGGGCAAGCCGCTGCTCGGCTACGGCGACTACCACTACCGCTACGCGTCGGGCCGCGAGGGTGATTGGTTCGTGCTCGGCATCGCCAGCCAGAAGCAGTACATCAGCGTGTACGTCTGTGCGTCCGATGAGCACGGCTACCTTGCCGAGTCACGCAAGGACCGATTGGGCAAGGTCAGCGTTGGCAAGAGCTGCATTCGGTTCAAACGACTCGACCAACTCGATCTCGACGAGTTCCGTACGCTGATCGGCGACGCGGTGGCTACCTTCGCCAGTGGCGACGGGTTTTCGATGTGACCATGCCTCGCACGATTCACGACCTGCCCACTCCGGCGCTGATCATCGACGTTGATGCGTTCGAGGCGAACCTGGCCGAGATGGCCAGCCACTGGCCCGGAGCCCGGCTGCGACCCCATGTCAAAGCGCACAAGTGCACGGCGCTCGCCGCCCGGCAGGTTGCCCACGGTCACCACACCTTCACGTGCGCCACCCCGCGTGAACTGGTCGGCATGGCCAACGCCGGAGTCGGCACCGATCTGCTGCTCGCCAATGAGACGCTCGACTCGGCCCGGTTGGCCGCGATGGCTGCGGTGCAGGACGGAGTGACGGTCACCGTCGCCATCGACTCGGCCGAGACCGCCGCTGCGGCGGCCGCGGCGGGCATCCGCTACGTGCTCATCGATGTCAACGTCGGGCTCCCCCGCTGCGGATGCGCGCCCGATCAGGCCGGACGCCTTGCCGACATGGCCCGCGCCGCCGGGCTGGAGGTACGCGGCGTGATGGGCTACGAGGGCCATCTGATGATGGTGATGGACCGCGCCGAGCGCGAGGCAAAGGTCAACGCCGGGGTCGATTTGCTCCTTGCCGCCCATGCCGATGTCGGTGGCGACATCGTCTCAGCCGGCGGCACCGGCACGTGGGACGTCCACGACCGGATCACCGAGCTCCAGGCGGGTAGCTACGCCCTGATGGACTCGGCCTATTCCACCCACCGGTTCCCATTCCGCCAGGCGCTGCGGGTCGTCGGCACGGTCATCTCGACGAACGCGCTCTGGGCGGTGGCCGACGTCGGCCAGAAATCCCTTGGCATGGACCACGGCAACCCGACGATCGACGGCCCCCGCGGGTGGTTCTGCTCCGACGAGCACGTCACCGTCTCCCCCACCGAGGGCGGCACCGTGCCCCAGGTCGGCGAGCGCCAACTCGTGGTTCCCGCCCACGTCGACCCGACGATGGCGATGCACGAGGCCGCATGGTTGGTCCGCGGCGACGAGATTCTCGACCGCTGGGCCATCGACCTGCGGGGCTGGTAGCGCCTCGGCACAGCCTCAGTCGGGCCTCAGTCGGGCCGGGACCGCAACGCGTCGACCATCGCCCGAAAACCTCGGCCCCGGTGGGAGATCGCGTGTTTGGCAACGTCGCCGATCTCGGCAAACGTCCGTCCGTCGTCGTCAGCGGGGATGAACAACGGATCGAAGCCCCAACCCGTCGCCCCGCGCTCGGCGGTAGCGATCGAACCCTCGCACACGCCTTCGACGACGAGTTCGCGACCGTCGGGCCAACAGACCATCACCACAGTGACGAACCGTGCCGTGCGCAGACCGTCGGGGACTCCGGCCAGCTCAACGAGCATTTTCTCGCGGTTCTGGGCATAGGTCGCGGTCGGCCCGGCGTAGTAGGCGGTGTCGACGCCCGGCCGACCATCCAGCGCGTCGACGAACAACCCGGTGTCATCGGCGATCGCCGCCAGACCGGTCGCTGCGACCAATGCCCGGGCCTTGAGCCGCGCGTTGCCCGTCAGCGAATCGGCATCCTCGACCACGTCGGGCACCGAGCTCGGGCGAGGCAACAACTCGACTGCGGTCCCGAGAATCGAGGCGATCTCGGCCACCTTGTCAGGATTCGCCGAGGCACAGACGAGGGTGAGCCCGGTCTTCATCGCCCCAGCATCCGCGGCGTCGGCGGGGTGGCCAACACGGCAGCTTGGGCGGCGAAGATCTCATACAAACCGCCCTCGGCCAGGCCGAGCAGCGCGTCGAGTTCCGAACGACTGAAGGCCTTGCCCTCGGCCGTTCCCTGTACCTCGACGAACGACGGATCGCCATCGCCGACCGGGTTGAGCATGACCACGTTCATGTCGACCTCGGCGGTCGAGTCCTCGGAATAGGGCAGGTCGAGTACCGGCACTCCCCCGACGATGCCGACGCTGATCGCCGCGCACTGCGACGTCAGCGGATGGGCCTTGATCAGCCCGGTCTGCATCACCCGCGACAGGGCGTCGTGCAACGCGACGAACCCGCCACAGATCGATGCTGTGCGCGTGCCACCGTCGGCCTGCAGCACGTCGCAGTCGACGACCACTTGGCGCTCACCGAGCAGTTTCATGTCGCAGGCGGCGCGCAGCGAACGCCCGATCAACCGCTGAATCTCGACCGTCCGACCGCTCTGCTTGCCCTTGGCGGCCTCACGATCGACCCGCTCGGGAGACGAGCCCGGCAGCATCGAGTACTCGGCGGTGACCCATCCCTTGCCCGAGTTCTTCATCCACCGCGGCACGTTCTCGTCGATCGACGCGGTGCACAGCACGCGGGTTTTTCCGAAGCTGACCAGCACCGATCCGGCCGGAGCATCGGTGTAGTCGCGTTCAAAGGTGATCGGACGAAGTTCGTCGGGTCGGCGGTCATCGGGACGGGGCATGGCAGGTCTCCAGAGGGTTCACAACGAGGGCGGGGCGATCAACGCGGGGAGGGAAGGGGCGGGAGGGCAACCGTATCGACCGACCACTCGTCCGCAGAGGATAGTTCGGGCCCGAGTAACCGACTCCCGAGATCGGCAAACCACGAGATGTCGCCGCTGGACAGAAACCGGTGAATCGCCGGCGAGGTGCCGTCGCGCAATAACCCGGCGCTCCGGAGCTCCCGTTCGACGGCAAATGCGGTTTCCTCGGCGGACGAGACGAGCACCACGTCCGAGCCCATTACGTCGCCGATCACCCGCGCCAGATACGGATAGTGAGTGCAGCCGAGTCGTCGGCGGCGCCGTTGGCGGCGTAGCCCATCACTCGCAGCGGCTGGCGCGGTTCACTCACGGCGATCTCTGGCT
>JANNNL010000409.1:0-4788 GCA_031398525.1 Actinomycetes bacterium
CCGTTCGCTTGTTGCCATCGACGAACGGATGATTGGTGTTGATTCCGAACGCCAACGCCGTGGCGAGGGTTGCCATATCAGCCGGTTCCTCGGCGTATCGCCACGCGAACTGAGGTCGGGCGAGCGACGAGTCGAGCAGGCGCTCGAACAGCGCTTGTTATCGGCGCGAGCTGGGCCGATCGGCGGTGGGGTCGAGGGTTGCGGCGCGGATGTAATCGGCAAGTTCGTCGATGTGATCGCCGACGAGACCGACGGTGAGGCGAAGATGGTCGGTATCGCTCGGGCCCACGGCGAACGGCCTGCCCGGCGCGGTTCCGACGCCACGAGACGCCAGGCTCAGCTGCGCGGCGCGCTCGTCGGCGACGTCGATCCACAAGTTGATTCCGTCGGTCCCCGAGAACGTGACGCCGCGGTCGGCCAGCGCGGCGCACACGTCGGTCCGACGTTTGGCGTAGCACTCACGGGCAGCGGCGACCTCCGCCATTGTCGCCGTGGAGGTCAGCAGATCGGCGAGCACAGCTTGGAGCAGACGGCTCGACCAGCCGGCCCCGAGGATGCGGCGCCGGGCCATCCGCGAGATTGGTTCGCCCGCTCCGCCGACGGCGGCCAGCCGCAGGTCGGGGCCGTGGCTCTTGGAGAAGCTGCGGATGTGGATCGTCCGATCGGGCAAATGGACCCCGAAACTGGCCAGCGGGGCGGTGGCGATGTCCCCGGCGTGGTCGTCCTCGATCACCATGATTGAAGTCGTCGCGAGGAGCGCCGCGAGCGCCGCCACTCGCTCGGGGGTCGCGCTGACGCCAATAGGATTGTGGGCTCTGGGCTGGGTGAACAGGGCGACGGGTCCGGTTTGGAGCACCTGCTCCAACGAGTTCGGGACGATGCCGTGTGCATCGACGTCGACTCCGATGATTTCCATGCCCAACTGTTCGAGCAGGTCGAGGAGGGGTGGAAACGTCGGGTTCTCGACGATCACTCGGTCGCCGCGCCGCAGGAGGCTGGTCGCGAGACGGTCCAACGCATCCATCGCCCCGTCAACGACGGTGAGGGCTTCGGGGGTGAACGGCCACCGGTCGATCAAGACCTCGTGGAGGGCGGGTAGCACGGGGTCGTCGAGATAGCTGGTCGTCAGCGACCCGCCTCGGCTGACTCGGGCAAGTGCCTCGGAGAGATCGGGCAACAACGCCGGATCGGGAGTCCCGGTGGAGAGGTCGAGGGCGAAATGGCCGGAACCCTCGGTGACGTTGCGGTATCGCCGTGGGGCAATCGGCGCGCCGACGCGTTCGACGAAGCTGCCCAGCCGGCCCCGCGTCGTGATCATCCCGGCGTCGGTCAGGCCCTGCCATGCCTCGCTCACTGTCGTCGGACTGACCTTGAGTTCGCTCGCCAGCCACCGAACGGTGGGCAGCCGGTCGCCGGGGGACAGCTCGCCCGAGGTGATCATGCGGCTGACCACAGCGGCGATCCCCCGGGCGCTTCGGCCGGGCGCGCCGGGGTCGATGTTGGCCTGGCGCTCCCGCTCGCCGACGCTGGGCAGTCCGGTCATTTCGGGAACGTTAACTTATGTGCGGTAACAAACACCTCATTGTCCTGACAGTGTTGTGCGATTATGGTGGCAACACCAGGGACGCACGACAGGGAGAAGTGGAATGGCCAGAATCATTCGGGGAGCGCTGTATCAGACCGACTGGGCGGGCTCGGTCGAGGCGATGCTCGACAAGCACGAAGCCATCTCGTACGAGGCGGCGGCCCAAGGTGCGCAGGTCATCTGCTTCCAGGAACTGTTCCACGGCCCGTACCTCTGCCAGGTGCAGAACCCCGAGTACTACTCGTACACCGAGGCCATTCCCGAGGGCTCGACGACGCAGCGATTCGCTTCGATCGCTCGCGAAACCGGCATGGTCATGATCCTGCCGCTGTACGAATCGGTGCAGCCCGGTCTCTACTACAACACCGCCGCGGTCATCGATGCCGATGGCTCCTACCTGGGCAAATACCGTAAGCAGCACATTCCGCAGACCAAGGGGTTCTGGGAGAAGTTCTACTTCCGCCCCGGCACCGGCGGCTACCCGGTGTTCGACACCGCGGTCGGCAAGGTCGGCGTCTACATCTGCTACGACCGTCACTTCCCCGAGGGATGGCGAGCACTGGGTCTCAACGGCGCCGAGCTCGTGTTCAACCCGTCGGCGACGTCACGTGGACTGTCGGAGTACCTGTGGCGCCTGGAGCAGCCGGCCTCGGCGGTCGCCAACATCTACTACATCGGGGCGATCAACCGGGTTGGCATCGAGGCCGACGCCGACAACGACTTCTACTGGCAGAGCTCCTTCGGCGACCCGGAAGGCCAATTCGTCGGTGATGTCGGCGACCCCTACAAGCCCGAGCTGATCGTGCGTGATCTCGACATGAGCATGTTGCAGACTGTTCGCGACCGCTGGGCGTTCTACCGCGACCGCCGCCCGGACGCGTACGACGAGCTGGTCGCCGAGGGGGGTCGCTACTAATGGCGCGCACACTGATCAAGAACGGCAAGGTCATCTCGACCACCGGGATGATCGCCCAGGACGTGCTGATCGACGGGGAACAGATCACCGCGATGGGTCGCCCGGGATCGTTCATCTCGTCCGAGCAAAATGCCGACCGAGTCATCGACGCGGCAGGTAAGTACGTCATTCCCGGTGGTGTCGATGTCCACACCCATATGGAGTTGCCGTTCGGTGGCACGTTCGCCAGCGATACGTTCGAGACCGGATCACGGGCTGCGGCCTGGGGTGGCGTGACGACGATCATCGACATGGCCGTGCAGCGCGCCGGCGAAAATGTGCAGGAGGGCCTGGCCGAATGGCATCGCAAAGCCGCTGGCGAATGCGCCATCGACTACGCCTTCCACCAGATCATCGGCGGCGTCGACGACCAGTCGCTGGCCGACATGAACTATCTGGTCGAGAACGAGGGTGTCACCTCGTTCAAGCTGTTCATGGCCTACCCGGGCGTGTTCTACGCCGATGACGGCCAGATCCTCAAGGCCATGCAGACCGCGGCGACCAACGGCGCAATGGTGATGATGCACGCCGAAAACGGCATTGCCATCGACGTGCTCGTCGCTCAGGCCCTCGCCCGCGGCGAGACCGACCCGAAGTACCACTCGTTCACCCGACCGTCGCCGTTGGAGGCCGAGGCCACCCACCGGGCGATCGTGTTGTCGCAGGTGGCGGGCAATGTGCCGCTCTACATCGTCCATATGTCGGCCGGTGATGCCCTCGAAGAGGTCGCCGCGGCTCGCCATCACGGTCGCAACGTCTTCGCCGAAACCTGCCCGCAGTACTTGTGGCTGACGCTGGAAGAGACACTCGGTCAGCCCGGCTTCGAGGGCGCCAAGTGGGTCTGCTCCACACCGGTTCGTTCGAAGGACAACGACCCGCATTGGAAGGGCCTCCACGGTCACGGTCACCAGAGCGATCTGTGGCGCGGCCTGCGAATGAACGAACTCGCCGTCGTGTCGACCGACCATTGCCCCTTCTGTATGAAGGACCAAAAGGAACTCGGCCTCGGCAACTTCTCGGCGATCCCCAACGGCATCGGTGGGGTCGAACACCGCATGGAACTCGTCTACCAGGGCGTCGTTGCCGGCGAATTGTCGTTGGAGCGCTGGGTCGAAACCTGCTGTACCACCCCGGCGCGGATGTTCGGCATGTATCCGAAAAAGGGCATCGTCACCCCCGGAGCCGACGCCGATGTCGTCGTCTGGGACCCGAACGCCAAGACCAAGATCGGCATCAACGACAAGCACCACATGAACATGGACCATTCCGCATGGGAAGGCTGGGTGATCGACGGCAAGGTCGACACCGTCATCTCCCGTGGCACGGTCCTCGTCGAAAACGACCAGTACATCGGTCGCAAAGGCCACGGTCAGTACATCAAGCGCGGCCTGTCCCAATACCTCGTCTAACCCGCCAAATGCGTGAGGCTGGGCGGTCCCTAGACCCGCCCAGGCTCACGCATTGGTGAAAGAGCCCAGACTTGGGCCGCCCCCGGCAGCAAACAAGCACAAGGAAGCAATCATGAACCGCATCTCTCACTGGATCGACGGCAAGATCGTCGAGGGAACGTCGGGCCACTCCGGCAACGTGTTCGACCCGGCTACCGGCCAGATTCAGGCCACCGTCGACTTCGCCTCGGTCGACGAGATGGACCGCGCCATCGCCGTCGCCAAGGCGGCCTTCCTGGCTTGGCGCTCAACCAGTTTGTCGCGACGCGCCGAGATCATGTTCCAGATGCGTGAGTTGGTCGCCGCCAACCGCAAGGAGATCGCCACGCTGATCGCCACCGAGCACGGCAAGGTCGTCTCGGATGCGCTCGGAGAGGTCGCCCGTGGCCTCGAGAACATCGAGTTCGCCTGTGGCATCCCCAACCTGCTCAAGGGCGGCTATTCCGAGCAGGCCGCCGGCGGCGTCGACGTCTACTCGATCAAGCAGCCGCTCGGGGTCGTGGCGGGTATCACCCCGTTCAACTTCCCGGCGATGGTGCCGATGTGGATGTTCGCCAACGCCATTGCCTGTGGCAACACCTTCATCCTGAAGCCGTCCGAGAAGGACCCCTCGACCGCGTTGTTCCTCGCTGAACTGCTCAAGCAGGCCGGCCTGCCCGACGGCGTGTTCAACGTGGTCAACGGCGACAAGGTGGCCGTCGATCGCATCTTGGAGCACTCCGACATCCAGGCCGTGAGCTTCGTCGGCTCCACCCCGATCGCCAAGTACATCTACGAGACCGGCACTCGCAACGGTAAGC
>JANNNL010000460.1:0-4695 GCA_031398525.1 Actinomycetes bacterium
CGGCCGGCACGCGGACGCCGTGCTGGTCGGGAGGGCCGAGAGGGCCATACGGACCGGGACCGACGGTGGCCGCACTGGCCAACGCCGAGCGCCAGAACCCAAGGCCGAACGTGAGCGAAGCGGCTGCGCCTAGCTTCATGACATCGCGACGGTTTACACCCATTGCGAACCCCATTTCATTTGCCGGCGGCCCTCGCTGCGGCCGGTCGGGTCACCCTCGGCCGAGAATACCATCCGCTGCGTCGGCCAAAATCTGCTCGACCGCAACGCGAACGTTGGCGCTACCCGGTCGACGGGTCCGGTGCTACTGGGCGGAGCTCGCGCAGCCGGATGAGCGGAAGCCGCCGTTCGGTCTGTGCCTGATAATCCCGGTAGTACGGCCGATCGGCGGTCAGCGCCGCCCATGTCGTCGTGTAGTCGTCGCCGTCGACGATGTCGATCTCGCCCCAGTAGCGATGGGACTTCACGTGGCAGATCACCTCGGAAGGCGTATCGAGGGACGCCAGGTTGAGGTACCAATCGGGATGCTCCGGAGCGCCGGAGTACGACCCGACCACCACCCGGTGGCCATCGGCATCCACCCAGAACGGCAGAGCGACCTTGTGGACGTTGCCCGACTTGCGACCGACGGTGTGGACGATGATGTGCTTCATTCCCGCCCCGGTCCACACGTTGTCGGAATCGGATGACTCCATCCCCTGGATGTGCCACCGGCTGATCTGGGGGATCTGCTCGCGCGGTGGTGTCTCGAACTGCTGGTTGCGTTGATCAGTCATCGGGCAAACCTATTGACCGGCCATCCGCGAGGCGAATGCGGAAGTCATTCCGTCACGCCATCCCCATCGGCACGGTCCGGTGATCGCCAGTCGGCGCTGGTTCGATGCGATCGAGCCGCGCAGCGTCCCGGGGATCTCACGGACCTGCACGTCGGCCGTACGGCCTTGCATCTCGCCGAACAGCCCCGCCCATTGCTGCACCGTGACCGGCTCGTCGCCGGCCCAGTTGACGATGGTCGCAGGTACCGAGGCCGCGTCGAGCAGGGCCTCGGTCTGGGTGCAGATGTCGTCCTCATGGATCGGGCTGTACCAGCATGGATCCCACCGGGTGATGATCGGGTTGCCGGCGGCCATCGCGTCGAATTGCATCGACGGCAGTCCCCCGTTGGGACCGTATGAGGCATTCATCCGAGCGATCGTGACCGGCAAATTGAACGCCCGGGCACAGAACCGGGCGACGGCCTCCTGCGACAGCTTCGACATCGAGTACGTCGGTGCATGCTGCGCATTGACCTCGCCGAGCGGATCGGTTTCAAGAAACAGATGGGCCGGGTCATCAACCGGCCGATACACCGAGTGCGTCGACATCACGAGGGCCGCCTTGGCCGTCCGGCAGTGCTGCAACAACAGCCCGGTTGCTTCACCGTTCACCCGAAATGCGGCGTCGAAGTCCCAACCCGGAGCCATATAAGCAGCCAGATGGATCACATAGGTGAAGTCGGTTGGCAGATCACCGAAGTGCCCGGCATCGAGGTCGCAGGCGACGGTGGTGACCCCGAGCTCATCGACCTTCTGACGCGACCCGGGTGCCGAGAATCGAGCGGCACCCCACACTTCGTTGTCGGCCGCGAGATGCCTGACCAGCGGAAAGGCGATCTGGCCCGCGGGGCCAGTGACCAGGATTTTTTCGTCGCTGAGGGCCATCTCAGCCTCCTTGTCCGCGGTGGGTAGCTGCAGACGACGCGCCGACTCCGTGCTCGATTCTCATCGCCAGCCAGTCTGACATGCACGACCGTGAATACAGCGAGGAGAGCGTCTCGCGTCGCTTCGAGCAGGTGTCATGTGTCGGCCGCCGCCTACCCTCGGGACTGTGGCGCCGACGATGCGGTTCAAATCCGTGGAGGGCCGCTGGGTGATCGCCGCCACGGTGCTCGGCTCGGGCATCGCATTCCTCGACGGCAGCGTCGTCACCACGGCCTTGCCGGAGATTCGCAACACCTTTGGGGCCGGGCTGACCGGCCAGCAGTGGGTGGTCAGCGGTTACCTGCTGACCCTCGGCTCGTTGCTGGTGGTCGGGGGATCGCTCGGCGATCGCTTCGGTCGCTGCAAGATGTTCGTCATCGGGCTGGCCGGCTTCGCGATCACCTCGATGTTGTGCGGCATCGCTCCGAGCATCGAGGTCCTGATCGGCGCCCGAATCGCGCAAGGCATCGCCGCTGCGTTACTGGTTCCCGGGAGCTTGTCCATCCTGTCGTCGGTCTTCCATCCCGATGACCGAGCCGCCGCCATCGGGGCGTGGTCGGGTTTGGCCGGAGCGGCAACTGCGATCGGCCCGTTTCTCGGCGGGTGGCTGATTGATGCCGTGTCGTGGCGGTGGATCTTCCTGATCAATCTGCCGCTCGGCGCCGCAGCGATCGTCATTGCCCGGCGTTGGGTCCCCGAAACGCGCTCCGGCGACCGCAAGGCCCCGATCGACGTTTCTGGTGCGATCACGCTGTCGCTCGGACTCGCCGGGATCGTCTACGCCCTGATCGAGGGGCCGGCCGGCGGTTGGCCGACTGCGGCGGTCGTCGCCATGATCGTCGGGCTGATCTCGTTGGCGGCATTCGCCGTCATCGAGGCCCGCTCGACGGCACCGATGGTTCCTCTGTCATTGTTCCGTTCGCGCAACTTCGCCGGAGCAAACGCGGCAACCTTCGTCGTGTGGGGAGCGATCGGCGCCGTGTTTTTCCTGCTCACACTGCGTTTACAACTCGATCTTGGCTACTCGGCGCTGGAAGCCGGTGCCGCGACGTTGCCGGTCACGGTGCTGATGATGGCGTTTGCCGCCCGATCCGGACAGGTTGCCCAACGCATTGGTACCCGACTGCCCATGACGATCGGTCCCCTCGTCGCGGCGCTGGCCTTTGCGTTGTTCACGCGCATTCGCCCCGGCGACTCATACCTGACTGATGTGTTCCCGGCAATCCTCGTTTTCGGTGGCGGTCTGGTGATCACCGTTGCGCCTCTCACGGCAACGGTGCTCGCCGCGGTCGACGATCAGCGGTCGGGCATCAGCTCAGCGATCAACAATGCCGTCGCTCGAGTCGCTTCGCTCCTGTCCATCGCCGTACTTCCCGCCCTGTCGGGCATCGCGGACGAGCCGGCGGGAACCCTGGGAGCGGGCTACGCCCGAGCAATGTGGATCTGCGCCGGTCTGTCGGTCTTTGGCGGCGCGATCTGCTACGCCACCATCCGAAGCTTGCCTGTCACGGGCCGTCGTCTCTCGGCGGCGGACTAGCCGTATCACCGAGAGACGTGGACCAAACGGATTCGCCTGGTTAGAGCATCTCGGCGAGGGCGACGCCGATCTCCTCGGGCGACGTCATCGGCTCGAAGCGCCGCAACGGCGTTCCGTCACGGCCCACGAGGAACTTGGTGAAGTTCCAGGCGATGTCGGGGGTGCCGTCCTCCTTGGGCAGCGCGGCCGTGAGCTGCTTGAACAGTTCACACGCTCCGTCGCCGTTGACCTCGACTTTCGAGAACATCGGGAAGTTGACGTCGTACTTGGTGGCAACGAACTCGGCAATCTCGGCATCGGTGCCGGGTTCTTGCGCGCCGAATTGGTTGCAGGGGAAGCCCAGCACGGCCACACCCTGGTCAGCGAGGTTTTCCTGAAGCGTACGCAGACCTGCGTACTGAGGCGTGAGGCCTCAAGCGCTGGCGACGTTGACGATCAGGCAGATCTTGCCGTCGAACTGCGCGAAATCGACCGGGTCACCGGCCAACGACGTCATCGTGAGGTCGTGGAATGCTGACATACGTAGGTGCCTCCAGGGCGCTTTGGAACTCTCGGACCCTACAGCCCGCGTCGGTTGACGTTCGCGCCGAGCACCGGTTTTACGGTGTATTGTTGCGCGGACAATAATCACCGAGGGGGGCAGGCAATGTATCTTCGGCGGGTCGCCGGGTCACCTCGACATCTCGGTTGCTCGATGGCTGCCGCAGGATTGCTGGCCGCATGTTCGGGCGGTTCGGAACGGGTCGTGCCTTCTCCCGCCGCACCGACCAATGTGTCGGCTCTCCCGTCGCCGGACAATCCGTTTCGTACCGGTCGCACGCTGATCATCCCCCACGCCGGAGGTGACGGCTTGTTTCCTGAAAACACGCTAGTCGCCTACGAGAAGAGCGTGGCGATGGGCGGGGATGTCATTGACATCGATGTCTCGCTGTCGTCCGATGGCGTGCCGATCGCATTTCATGACCCGACATTGGAACGAACCACCAACGGCATCGGACGAGTCACCGACAAGACCGCCGCCGAACTGGCTCGTCTGGACGCTGGGTACCAGTTCGAGGTCAACACCGAGTACCCGTTTCGGGGGCAGGGCATCGGCATCCCGACGGTCGAGGAAATTCTGCGACGATTCCCGACTACACCGGCCACGCTCGACGTCAAGGACCTGCGAACGGCATCCGCGAAACCCGTCTGTGATCTCCTGCGTTCGCTGAACCGCACGCGCGACGTCTATGTCGGTTCCGATACGAATGATCAGGTGATCGCGTTTCGGACCGAATGCCCCGAAGTCCGAACCAGTGGGACCGACGACGAGCGTACGGAGTTGCGCGCCGCCCGCGAGGCCGGCGACCTCTCGTTCGTCACCCGCCAACTCGTCAGTCAACCGCCATACCGGGGCGACGATGGGGCCACGCGGGTTAC
>JANNNL010000480.1:0-18565 GCA_031398525.1 Actinomycetes bacterium
CGAGGCCGCTGCTCCGGTCGTTGAGGTCGAGGCTCCGGTCGTCGCCGAGCCGGCCGGTTGGGGCCAGGCTGCTGCGGCCGCGACGGCTGCGGTTGACCCAACGCCGGCCGTCGGCTCGATCATGCCGACCGCGGTCGTCGAAGCCGTGCCGACCACAGTCGTCGAGACCGTCCCGGCCGCCGCAGCCGTCGTGGAAGTTGTCCCGGCCGCCGTTCAGGCCGCTCCTGCGGTTGTCGAGCAGGTGCAGGCCACTGTTGCCGAGCCGGTTGCTCCGGCCCCCGTGCAAGTGACCCCGAGCGTCCCGGCCGGCTGGTATGCCGACCCGTCGGGTCGCTACGAGCTGCGCTACTGGGACGGCGACGCCTGGACCGAGCACGTCGCCCGGGGCGGCCAGCAGTTCACCGACCCGCCGGTCGCCTGATTTCGTGCTCGCCGCAAGGCGGGCGCGCTGATGCCCATCTGATCCGCGCTGAGCGAGGCCAGACTGAGTAGATGCGCGCCACCTCCATAGGTCACGCCGGCATTCTCGTCGAGACGAACCACGGGTCGATTCTGTGCGATCCGTGGTTCGTCCCGGCATTTTTCGGCTCATGGTTTCCGTTCCCTCGCAACGACCAGTTGAGCGCCGACGTTTGGGAGCGCATCGAGCGCCCCGACTACCTGTACATCTCCCACATCCACGGCGACCACCTCGACGAGGCGTTTCTGGCGGAACATGTCGACAAGTCGACCCCGGTGCTCGTTCCCGGCTATCCGACCCGCGAGCTGGAACGGCGCCTGCGCAACCTAGGGTTCCGCGAGTTCATCCGCACGACCAATGGCGACGAGATCACCCTCGCCGGCGACCTGCGGGTCGCCATTCACGTGGAGACGTCGATCAGCGACGGCCCAGGCGGCGACTCGGCCCTCGTGGTTAGTGACGGCCATGCCCGCCTGGTCAACCAGAACGATTGTCGGCCGTCGGACCTCGTCGCGTTGCGGGCTCACGGCCCCGTCGATCTGCTGTTCATCCAGTTCTCCGGGGCGATCTGGTACCCAATGGTCTACGACCAGCCCGCCGACGAGTTGGCTCGGCAGTGTGTCGCCAAGGTCGACAGCCAGTTCTCCCGGGCGATGCGCTACGTCGAGGCGATCGACGCCGAGCATGTGGTGCCGTCGGCCGGCCCACCATGCTTCCTTGATCCCGACTTGTTTCATCTCAACGTGATCTCGGGCGACGAACCGTCGATCTTCCCGGATCAGACCGAGTTTCTGCGTCGCCTCGCCGCCGTCGGTCGCCCAGGCGTGCTCAATATCCCCGGCACTGCGATCGACGTCGCCGACGGTCAACTCCGCGTCACCCATCCGGTTGATGACGTGCAGGTGGCGGCTATTTTCACCGACAAGCGCGCCGGACTGTTGAGCTACCAGGCCGACTGGAGCGACTGGTTGACCGACCAGCGTTCGAGTTGGGTGCCCGCCGCACCACACCTGACCGGGCGACTCGCCGATTGGTGGGAGCCACTGCTCGCCACGGCCCCCACGCTGCGGGCCGCAGTCGGGGCCTGTGCCTTGTTGCGTGCGGGCGACGAGGAGATCGTCATCGACTTCCCGGCGGGCGAAGTACGTCGCTATGCGGGCGAGGAGTACCGCTACCGCTTCGACATCGCCCGCGAACTGGTCGAGACTGTCGCCGCGGCTCACGCGGTGGACTGGTCGAACGCCTTGTTCCTCTCGTGCCGATTCCGAGCATGGCGCGACGGGCCGTTCAACGAATACCTCTACAACTTCTTCAAGTCGTTGTCGGTGGAACGAATGCGCCGCACCGAGGCCGAGGCCAAACGCAAGCTCGTTCCTCCGTCGGAGGCCGACGAGGAGATCGAGATCGGTGATTTCATCGTCGAGCGGTTCTGTCCGCACCGGCAGGCCGATCTGGCCGTCTTCGGCGAATGTGACGGAGCAGAGTTGACCTGCACCCTGCACGGATGGCGGTTCGACCTGATGACCGGACGCTGTCTCACCTCCACCGATCGTTCACTTCGAGTGAGACGAAAGGCCCCTGAACCGACGGTCGAGTAAACCTCGGGCGAATTCGGCGTCATTTCAAGCGGGGAGCGAAGTCTTGATCTCCAGACAGGAGATGACGATGTTTCGCCGAAACCGCCGCCCACAACCGATGACCGATGATCTGCTCAGCCAGTGGCTGACGGTGGTGCTCGCCGGTTCGCGGGGAGACGCGCTGCGCGTCGAAGACGCCTGTCGCGACGTCGTCGACGCCTTCGGAACCCTCGACGAGGTGCTGGTCACCGGGGCGTTGACCCGCTTTGGTCGCCAATTGGGGGCCCAAGGCTGGGCGCTGATCGATATCACCCGCTGGATCACCGACCTGTCCGGCTTGGCCGGCGAGTCGGGCACCGTGCTCAATCGCTTCGACGCCGGAGTCGCGCTCGCCCAGGGCTGGGCCGACGGCTACATGCAGGGTTCGCAGAGCGGCGAGTGCGTCGACGGCCTCACCGGGCTGGTGACGTTGCCGGTGCTGCGGCTGCGGTTGCGACAGGTGTATGAGCAGTGCTCCGCGCTCGGTGTCCCGCCCGAGCAGGTCTACTGCCTGGCCGTCATCGATACCGACCTCACCGATCGACTCCCGCTGGAACGCGAGGCCGCAATGGTGGTGGTTGCCGAGCAGACCCGCGAAAAATTCAAGTCGGGCGAGACCCTGGCGATCAAGGATGGCCGCATCCTCGTGCTGGCCAGTCGCACCGACGCAACCCGCAACGCCCTGCTCGACCTGCTCGGTGCGGTGAAGATCTACCCGCTGCTCTCGGGCGGTTGTGTCTTTGGTTGGCTTGAAGATCTCCCCACCGGGGGCGAACTACTCGACACCTATCTGCTCGACGTCGCCGCCTGAGACGGGCCATCGAACGCCGGTGCTATCGGGTTTCGACCCGGTAGCCCCAGCGATACGTGCCAGCGGCCAGCTTGTAGCGGTCGAGGACGTCGGGCCCGCAACTCGCCGTGCCGAGCCCGCGATGGGCAACATCGAGATGTACGGCGAGCCCGTCGATGCGGTCTAGCGATGGAACATCTGGGGCGGCATACAGCTGCTCGACGGTGTGATGCGTTGCCGAGAAGTGCAGGAGTCCGGTGGTCGGGGTGATTGTCAGCCACCGCTTGCCGGCCTTGAAGGTGATCTCGCGGCAGTCGGTCCGCAACCCGAATTCCTGGGGGACCAGGTACGGGCTTTCGTCGGGTGCCCCACTCCACGCCCCTAGCGACGCCGAAGCGTTGCGGTCGGGATAGTTCTCGTGCGGGCCGCGCCCGAACCAGGCAATCCGGTCGAACTCGGCGGGAAGGGTGAATCGCACGCCGATGCGGGGCAGGTCGGCGAACTCGTCGGGCACCTCGACCGTATGACTGAACTCCCACGAGGTCGCGCCCAGCGCACGGGTTTGCATCGTGTGGTGCACGATGGGGCCGTCGGTGGTTCCCTGCCACGATTCGGTGACGGTCGTCGCCCCGTTGCGCTGCGATGTGTCGGTCTCGGTTACGCGCAGTTCGTTGATTCCTGCGTTCAGCCAGCGGGCGAGCGCCCGACTGCCGGCGAACGTGATCTTGGGCATCGGTTTGAAGCCGTCGTTATCGATCGCCGCCCGCCACAGGCTGAGCTCGGGGGTGAACGGGCCCGATTCGCCAGCGGCGGCAGATGCGGAGTCGGTAGTAGAGGCGGTCGACATGGCTGGCCGCCGTTTCGCTGCGGCGCGCCGGCGAAGCTCGACCTGGTCCCAGGCCACGAGATGCCCAGCGGGAGCCCATGCCGTGGCCTTGCGCTGTTCGAACAACACGTGCAGATGGACCTCGGCGGTGTCGACCGTCGGGATCGGGCACGGCAGGGCAACGGTGACTGATGCTCCAGGGGCGACATCGGGCAGGACCAGCACACCCGCGGCCGCCACGCCGCCATCGACCCGTAGTTCCCAGTGCGCCTTCAAGTCCGACAGGTCGCTGAAAACCCGTCGACTGGTGACGGTGATCCCCCGGTTGCGCGCCGCAAGGGTGACGGCCACGGGGCGGTGAACCCAGGTGACCTCGCGCATTGCCGGGTGGGGGGTGAGATCGGGGTGCATCAGGCCGTCGGCGACGAAGTTGCCATCGTTCGGCTCGTCGCCGAACTGGCCGCCGTACGCAAAGCGAGTCGTGCCGCCGCCGAGACGTTGGGTGATGCCGTGGTCCTTCCACTCCCAGATGAACCCGCCCTGCAGGCCGGGCGTCGTCTCGAACGCCTCCCAGTAATCGGCCAGCGAGCCGTTGGAGTTGCCCATCGCGTGGCTGTACTCGCACAGGATCATTGGCCGGGTGCCGATGCCTGCGCGACCGTATTCGACGATGGCGTCGATCTGCGGATACATCGGACAGACGATGTCGGTGACGTTCATGCCGCCGTCGACCCAGCCGCGGTGAAGCACCGCTCCCTCGTAGTGCAGCGGGCGAGTGGGGTCGGTGGCCCGTATCCAGGCGGCCAGACCGTCGTGGTTGACGCCATAGCCGCTCTCGTTGCCAAGCGACCACAGGATCACACAGGGGTGGTTGCGGTCACGTTCCACCATTCTCGACCCCCGGGCCAGCCAGGCGCTGCGATAACGGGCGTCGTCGCACAGGCTGGTGTTGAACCCGTGGCTCTCGATGTTGGCCTCGTCCACGACATACAGACCCAGTTCGTCGCACAGATCCAACAGACGCGGGTCGTTGGGGTAGTGCGAGCAGCGCACGGCGTTGATGTTGTGGCGCTTCATCGCGGTGAGATCGGCGCGCATGTCGTCGACGGTCACGGCCTTGCCCCGCTCGGGGTGGTGGTCGTGACGGTTGACGCCGCGGATCATCACCCGTCGTCCATTGACCCGAAGTTCGCGCTCGGTCACCTCGACCGTTCGGAATCCGATCAGCACGCTCACGTGTTCAACGGCGGTGCCGTCGGGGGCGACCAGCGAGGCGATCACCCGGTAGCGCTGCGGGGTTTCGGCCGACCACGGCACGATCTTGGGAACCTCGACCGTGACGTCGGCGACGTGGCCGCGGAAAACGTACGGGCGTTGATCGACGGGAACGTCGGTCTTGATCGTCGGAATCAGCCGTTTCCCGCCGAGCGTTTCGACACGCGTACGCACCTGCCAACCCGGCTCGATCGCCTTCCGCTGCGAGAAATGGACGGTGCTGCGAACCCGCAAAGCGCCCGTCGCTGGCGCCGTGTCTGTCGTAAGAGCTGGGGCGAGGCCGGCGTCGATGGTCAGGTCACCGATCGTCACGGCGGCCCGCGCTTCGAGGTAGATCTCGCGATGCAACCCGGCCATCCACCACTGGTCCTGGTCCTCGATGTAGCTCAGCGCCGAGTAGCGCATCACGACGACCGCCAGCAGGTTGGCTCCGGGCCGCAGGTGGGGCGTCAGGTCGTACTCGCTGGCTAGCCGGCTGTCGGTGCCGTACCCGACGAACTCACCATTACAGAACACGGCGTGCACGCTTTCGGCCCCGCCGAGATGGATGACGACGCGCCGCTGCACCCATGCCTTGGGGACTCGAAATCGGGTGCGGTACACGCCCGTTGGATTGTGCTCGGGGACCTCGCCGGGCCGGAAGCCGGGCCATGGCATCTGGATGTTCGTGTAGTGCGGCAGATCGCCGGTGTTCTGCAGCGTCCAGTTGGCCGGTACGTCGATCTTGCGCCAGGTGTCGTCGCTGACCACGATGCCCACCGCATCGTCGGGGATCTGGTCGGGGCTGTCGTGCAGCGAGAACCGCCAGCGGCCGTCGAGCAATTGCCACCACGAGCTGGCAGCCCGGTCGTTGACCCGCGCCGCATCCTTGGAGTCGAAGGCGACCATCGGCACCCGCATCGGTAGGCGGTTGATGGAGACGACCTCAGGGTCGAGCCAGGGCCGGGAGGAACCAATCTCGGGAAGCACCCGACGAGTTTGCCATCCGATGTCGGTGGGCCGACGCTTTCCGGTGGGCTATTGCTGCCGCACGGTGCCGTACACCCACACCGGGGTTTCCAGCGGCATCAGGTTCTCGGCCCAGATGAAGTCCATCGCCGGAACGCTGACCCGGACGCAGCCATGCGATGCGGGCACGTTGGGAATGCTGCCGGACCCGTGGACGGCGATGCCGCCACGGAAGTACTTGGGCCGATAGATCTTGCCGAGATCGCCTTCCCACCAGCCTTCGGGCTTTTCGCGATTCACTTTGAACAGACCGTCAGGGGTGAGCGACACGCCTTTGATGGTCTCTCCGGGGGTGTTCTGATCGGGTTCCTCGTACTCCAGGCCGTTGCCGGTCGAGGTGTTCAGTGCCCACAGGGTTTGGCCGTCGCGGATGATGAACAGCACCTGGAGTTCTTTGTTGATCTCGATGATGTTGCCCTCGTACGTCACTCCGCGTGCCCTGTATGGCGAGTAGGTGAGGGCGTCGGCGGTGGCCTGGTCGACCTTGCCGGTGGCCGGTAGCGCGTTGTACTTCTGGAACGCCATCACGGCTTGGCGCGTGGTGTGGCCGTAGTCGCCATCGACGCCGCTCAGCCAGAATCCGAGATCGAGCAGGCGTTGCTGAACGACCCGTGTGCCATCGCCGCTCTGGGTGCCGATCGCCAACACCAGTTCGGCGGCCGGTGGAGCCGGGACGAGGCGGAGAAACGATTCTGGAATCGTTGTCGGCGGAACAGTGGTCTCGGGAACAGTGGTCTCGGGAACGGTGGTTTCGGGAACGGTGGTTTCCGGGATGGTCGTGTCGGGAACCGTGCCCTCCAGAACTGTCGTCGCCGGTTCGGTTGGGGGAACCGTCGCTGGATCAGGGGTCGCAGCGGTGACGGCCGGTGCCGCAGTCTGCTCGGGTCCGGCCGCGGGCGCCGCGGAGTCGACGACTTGGGTGGGCGGGTTGGCCGAAGCCGGAGCGGTCACCACCGGCGGGACGGTGACCGAAGCGGTCGCGATGCCGGTGATCGACGAGCCCTTGCCGTCGGCTACGCCAGCGCTGCCGTTGCCGCAGGCCGTCGCAACCAACGCCAGCGCAACGAGCGCGGCACGGGTTGATCGGAGATGAAGAAGACGTCGTGGCATGCGCTCTCGGGGGGAACACTCGGCGGGCGGAAGGGTCAAGACGATGAAATCGTACCTTGTCCACAGTCTGTGGACCGGCGAAACGCGTTACGGCTTGAGGTCAACTCGGTTGGTACACGGGCAGTTCGAACCAGATCGTCAAGGCGTACTTCACGCCGCGTCGAAGTTGTGCCGTCTGATGAGGGTGGGTGACCAGGGACGGCCAAGCCAGCAACTCACCGATGGTAGTTGTGGAGTTATCGACTGCCTGTCGGGGAAATTCCAGTTCCGCCCCCTCATAATCGTCGTTCAGCTTGATCGAACCCGACACCTGGGCGACGTCGTGGTGAATCCGCAGCGACTCCTGCTCGCCGGGCGCATAGCGAATCACGAACGCATCACGCAGTCCGTAGTAGTCGATCAAGGGCCAGATCTGGCGCAGTTGCGGCCAGGCCCGCTCACCCAGATCGTTCTCCAACGAGCGAAACAGGTTGGGGGCGATGTTGGCCAACGAGATTTCGTGGCCCGGTACCGGGTCGTCGATCTGCGGCTCGAATGCCCCGACGGCCTCGGCGGCGCGAATCACGGCTCGACAGAACTGAGGGGTCCAGAACGGCATGGCGACGATGTCGGGCCCGATCTCGCGCATCGCCTCGCTGTGTTCTGGCACCGCGTCGACGTAGCTGAGGATGCGAACCAGGTCGTCGGGCTCGTCGGGCAGCAGGGCGTCGTCGTCAGGCACGGCGGGCATGTTGTCACAGGTCGTTCGATCCGAGCCGCCATGGTTCGCGGTTCAGTCCCGCGACGCGCAATGGGCTGGCGTCATCGGTCAGTCCGAGGCTCGCCTCGAGTCGGTGACGGACCTCGTCAGCGGTGACCCCCCGGGCGGCGAGATCGGCCAGGGTGACGGCGCCGTGGCGTTTGGCGAGCCGGTCCCCGTTGGGCGCAAGGACCAGGGGGACGTGGATGAATCGGGGGATCGGCACGCCGAGCAGGTGGGCGAGGTGGATCTGACGGGGCGTTGACGGAATCAGGTCGTCGCCACGAACTACCTGGGTGACTCCTTGGAGGTGATCGTCGATCACCACGGCCAGGTTGTAGGCGGGCACGCCATCGTTGCGGCGCAGCACCACATCGTCGACGACGCCGGTGACCGGGCCGACGAGTTCGTCGACGAACGTCTCTCGCTCCACGGTGGCCCGGAGCCGCAGCGCGGGCCGGCGCCCGGCGGCTTCGCGATCATGCTGCTCGTGGAGGGTGAGTGACCGACAAGTGCCCGGGTAGATGCCGTCGGCGGGTTCGCCATGCGGCGCGGCCGCAGCCTCGCGGATCTCGCGACGGGTGCAGTAACACGGGTAGGTGAGCCCGGCCGCGTCGAGTTGGGCGATGGCCGATTCGAAGAGGTCGAATCGCTCCGACTGCCGCACCGGCTCGGCGTCCCAGTCGATGCCGATGGCGGCCAGGTCGGCGAGCTGCGAGCGTTCGTGGTCGCGGCTCGACGTGACCCGGTCGAGGTCCTCCATCCGCACCAGAAACCGGCCACCTTCGGCTCGGGCTGCGAGCCACGCGACCAGCGCAGTGCGCAGATTCCCGAGATGCAGGTCGCCCGTCGGGCTGGGCGCGAACCGTCCAACCACCTGCGGAGTCTCCTGTCGCGTCTCCTGTCCCGTCACAGATCAATCCTGCCAGCTGACCCCCGGATAGCCTGCCGCCCGTGCAGCCGATGTTCTCGGCGTTGAGCAGGTCGAGGCGTTCCTGGGGGTGCATCGCGCCGTAGGGGTTCTCGCCCTGGTAGGTCCGCGCCGGGTTGGACTGCATGTCGGCAAGGTCGGGCGCGCCCATCGCCCCAAGGGTCGCCGGGAACCCGCGGCGGCTCATCTTCGAGCGCTGCCCGTTGATCTCGAGTTCCTCCAACCCGTTCTCGTCGATCACGATCCGCAACGCCCGGTCGCGGAACTTCGGATCGATGTACGTCTCCCACAGATCCGGCGGCTCGGAGATTCTGGTCGTGGATTTGCGTCAGATTGCCGTCGAATTCGCAGCCAGAATCCTGCTGTCGGGTTCAACGCTGGACTTCTCCGCGGTCGAGCTATGCCAGGCTCATAGGCATGACCGCAGCCGATCGACCGACTGACCCGACCCTGTGGAGCGCAACCGAGCAGGCTGCCGCAGTGACTCGCCGCGAGTTGGGCGCGGTCGAGTTGCTCGATGCGTATGTTGCGCGTATCGCCGCCGTGAATCCGCAGGTCAACGCCGTGTGCGCATTGGACGTGGATGCGGCTCGGGATGTGGCGATGTCGGCCGACGCAGCTACCGCCCGGGGTGAGTCGTGGGGGCCGTTGCATGGCTTGACGGTGACGATCAAGGACGCGTTGGAGACCGCCGGAATCGTCTCGACCGGCGGGGCCGAGGCGCGGCGCGACTACGTCCCAACTGCCGACGCGCCCGCGGTCGCAGCGATCCGCAACCGCGGCGCGATCGTGTTCGGCAAGACGAATCTGCCCGAGTGGTCGGGTGACTTACAGACCTACGGCGAGCTGTTCGGCACGACCAACAACCCGTGGGATCTCACTCGGACCCCCGGCGGATCATCGGGCGGGGCGGCGGCCGCCGTGGCGACGGGAATGACGAGTTTCGAGATCGGCACCGACATCGGCGGCTCGGTACGGGTGCCATCGGCGTTCTGTGGGGTGTTCGGCCACAAGCCGTCGCACGGCGTCATCCCAACGCTCGGCTACATCGACGCGGCGGGCGGGGGAACCACCGAACTCGACGTCAACGTGTTCGGGCCGATTGCCCGTTCGGCCCCCGACCTGGCGCTGGTGCTTGACGTGCTCGCCGGTCCCACCCCGGCCCGTTCCCCCGCATGGCGAGTCGAACTGCCGCGTTCGACCGTGACCACACTCACGGGCCTACGGGTCGCCGCGTGGTTCGACGAACCGGCGATCGAGATCGACGACGAGATGCGGGCGATCCTCCACGGTGTCGCCGACGCGCTCGACGGCCAGGGCGCGCACGTGAATCGTCAGGCCCGTCCCGACCTCGACGTGCACGAGTCATGGACCGAAGGGGCGCGGTTGATCAGCGCGGCCCTCTCGGTCGGCCGAACCGAAGATGTGTCGCCCACCGTCGCCCGGCTCACTCACCACGAGTGGCACCTCCTCGACCGCCGCCGGGCCGCCCGTCGGTTGGCGTGGGATGCGTTATTCCGTGACTTTGATGTCGTGCTCTGCCCGGTGACTGCGCTCGCGCCGTTCGAGCATCTGCAGACCGGAACGTGGGAGAGCCGGATGATCAGCATCAACGGCCGGTCGCAGCGCTACGTCCACCTCGAGGCGTGGCCGGCGCTGATCGGCTCGGTGCTTTTGCCGTCGACGTCGACCCCAGTCGGCCGCACCGCCGGCGGTTTGCCGATCGGCGTGCAGGTCGTCGCTCCCTACCTGCACGATCACACCGCGATCGCAGTGTCCGGGATGCTGACCGAGGTCATCGGGGGTTACAACCCACCGCCGATCGTCGATCGACCGGCTGCGGTGGGCTGAGAAACTCACAAAGGAGCCGGTGATCCAGCCCGGCGGGGCGGCCTACGCTGCGGTGATGATCGTGCGCAGTATCGAAGACATCGCCGGGACCGACCGTGACGTGCGCGGGGCGACGTGGCGCAGCCGCCGGCTATTGCGCAAGCCGGATGGGATGGAGCACTCGTTGCACTGGACCGAGATTCACGCTGGTTCCGAAACCGAGCTGTGTTACGAGCACCACTTCGAGTCGAACCTGTGCGTGCGCGGCGAGGGTGAAGTGGTCGACATCGCTACAGGCGAAACCCACCAACTCCGGCCCGGCACTATGTACGCCCTCGATCAACATGACCGCCACATCATCCGCGCCCACACCGACATGGCCCTTGTGTGCGTCTTCTGGCCCGCTCTCAGCGGCGCCGAAACCCACAATCCCAGCGGTGGCTACGACCCGCTACCCGACTGAGCCGACGGCCTCGGCGACGCGATTCTGGAAGTAGGCGACGCCCTGCTCATGGCGGGGCGACAACGGCCCGGGTAGGTAGCCGCCTGCGGCGTAGTTGCGGTGGATGTCGGCGCATACCCCGACGTCCTGCAGTACGACGGCGACGTTGCGTTCGACCGTGGTGTCGCGCGTCGCCGCGCCTGACGGGGACGCGTCGGCGAAGTGGAAGTCGTAGAGCTGTTCGGTGCGATCGACCGCGGTCGGGTTGATCCGCGAGGTGTTCATCCCGCCGTCGAACAGCGACAGGGTCCAGTTCGGCCACATCCACAACCAGACGCCGCGGTAGAAGAGTCCGGCGCGCGGCGGGGCGCTCATCCGGACGTAGCCGGGGTGGGCGGTGGTCTCGAAACGACCGAATTCGATGGCCGCGTGGAAGTCGGGGTGGATGCCGGGGATGTGGTAGCCCTCGACAAAGTTGTCGGTGTAGATCTTCCAGTTGGCATCGAACTCGACGCTCGCGGTGGCCTGCGCGACGTACGTCTCGAGCGGTTCGTCGGCGAGTTCCGCCGGAAGCTCCCCGAGCTGATCGAGCAGCGACTCAACCGGGTTGAGCGAGACGAACAACAGCCCGCGCCAGACGTCGAGATGAACGGAGTCGAGTGGCCAATCGGCCATCGTGAACTCGGGATCATCCCCGAAGTGTGGTGTGGCGATCAGCTGTCCCCGGTCGTCGAACACCCAGTGGTGGTACGGGCAGCGGATCGTCGCGCAGGTGCCCGCCGGGGTCGTCAACAACGTCGAACCGCGGTGGCGGCACACGTTGCGGAATGCTCGCAGTTCGCCGTCGCGGCTGCGCATCACGATCACGCCCGACCCGGCAATGTCGAGGGTGATGTAGGCGCCCGGCTCCGCGACTCGGCTGGCCGGACCGGCGTACTGCCAGGTCCGGCTGAAGATCGACGCTCGTTCGCGGTCGAAGATCGCCGGGTCGGTGTACCAGTGGGCGGCGAGGTTGCGCACCCTGCCGATCATAGGGACCGGTCGTCGGCGGGCGTCAGGCGGCCGGCGGGACGGGGGTCGGCCAGCGTCCGGCGGGTGGGCGAATGTAGGTGCCCTGGGCGACCGCGACGGGCCGGGATTGATCGGTGGTCCAGGCGGTGATGGTCCCGACGATCGTGCGGCCGCCAACGCTGTTGATCTCGGCCCGGGCGTATAGCTCGCTCCCGATCGCCGGACGGAGAAAGCGGATCGACATCTCGCTGGTCAACGCCATCGGCTCCTGCCCGATCACGCTGAACACGGCGAAGTACAACGCGCCGTCGCAGGCGGCGAACACGGTCGGGCCGCTGATGATGCCGCCGGGCCGGAGGGTCATTTGACCGGTGGCCTGCTTGGTGATGGCGTAGCCCGGGCCGACCTCGTGGCAGAAGTTCGAGCTGCCCGGGAACTGGGTCTGCATGAAGTCGTTGATCGTCGCCGCCGTCAACCCGAACGCATTGCTCGCATCGTTAATCACCGCACCGCACCCCAGCCGAAACGAGCGGCTGCACGCCCCAGGCCTCGGCGATCAATTCGTAGGAGCGCAGCCGTTCGGTATGGCCGTGGATGTTGGAGGTGATGAACATTTCCTGCACCCCGGTGCGCGCCACGAGGTCGTCGAGTTGGGTGCGTACCGAGTCGGGGTCGCCCAGGATCAATGGAGCTTCCCACGAGCGCAACAGCTCGCGCTCCATCGGGGTGAACTGGTACTCGGCGGCTTCCTCGGGAGGTGGGAGCTGCATCGGCCGCCCGGTCCGCAGTCGCACGAACGACAGCGAGCTCGGCCCGGCGAGCCAGCGGGCCTCGTCAATTGTGGGCGCACAGATGACAGGGACACCAATTGCCGCATACGGTTCTTCGAGACAACCGAGGTCACCCGACGGTCGCCACGCCGTGCGGTATGCGGCGAGCGCCGCCATCGTTCCGGGCGAGGCGAAATGGTGGGCGAACGAGTACGGCATGCCGAGCAGCCCGGCGACCTGCGCTCCATAGGTCGACGAGCCGAGCATCCACATCTCGGGTTGGTGCCCTTTACCCGGCACCGCCGTGATCTGCGGATGGTTGCCCTGGAAATACGCCAGCAGCTCACGCAGCTGCGCCGGAAACTCGTCGGTGTTGGTCAGCGGACCGCGCCGAAGGGCTTGGGCGGTGATCCCGTCGGTGCCGGGAGCGCGGCCGAGGCCGAGGTCGATGCGGCCGGGATGCATCGCTTCCAACATGCCGAACTGCTCGGCCACGACGAGTGGCGAGTGGTTGGGCAACATCACCCCGCCGGCGCCCAGGCGGATGGTGGAGGTGTGGGCGGCGAGATGGGCGATGAGCACCGGCGGCGACGATGAGGCGATGCCCGGCATGTTGTGATGCTCGGCCACCCACACCCGTTTGAACCCCAACCGTTCGGCGTGCTGGGCCAGCTCCACCGAGTTCGCAAACGCCCGGGTCGCCGTCGATCCCTGAGCGATCGGCGCCAAATCCAACACCGACAGGATCGGTCGCCCAGGCTCAGTCACGTGGCCGACGCTACCGCCTGACGCCCCTCCGGCCCCCTGCCCCGATGTGGGCGCGATATTCGTCAGATGATGCAAGGTCTTTCGCGCCCAGATCGGTGCTGCCAGGTGGAATTCCGCTATGGCCCCGTTCAGGTGTGTCGGCACCAGGCTGCCGGGGATCTGGGGAGTGCCAGAGCGCGTGGAGCGCCGATGCGCTCCAAAATGGAGACTGCGGGTGGTGAGCGCGGCCTGAGGACCGGGCTCCGAAGAAATTGAGGCGGCCGACTACCGACGTTGGAAGTGGTTCGACCGCGGCTGACACCGGGGGGATCACGGGTACCGTGGGTCCATGACGTCGTTGGCGGAGAAGTTCAGGACCGAGCTCGAGGCTCCGCTGGGCAGCGTGCACCGTCCGTCGTGGCGGGGGCGGACGCACATGGTCGCCTTGTTCACGGCCATACCGGTGTTCGTCGTGTTGCTCTTGTTGGCTCGCGGCGCAAGTGCGAAGACGGGTGTGGTCATTTACGGCGTCGGGCTGTGTGCGATGTTCGGGGTCTCGACCACGTACCACCGCTGGGTCCACTCGTTCCGGGCCCGCGCCGCCTGGCAGCGCGCCGATCACGCGACCATCTATGCGGCCATCGCTGGCACCGCAACTCCGGTTGCGCTCGTTGCCATGCCTCGGGTGTGGGGCATCCCGTTGCTCGTGGTGATGTGGACCGGGGCGATCTGCGGCGCGGTGATGAAGGCGGTCGATTGGAAGCACGCGACGATCGTCGGGGGCATCCTCTACATCGTCCTCGGCTGGATCGGCCTCGCCGCGCTGCCAGCGATGTGGCGTCACGCCGGGGCGTGGCCGGCCCTCTGCCTGATCGGCGGCGGCGTGCTCTACACCGTCGGCGCGGTCGGCTTCGCCATGGGTCGCCCCAAGCTCAAGCCCGCCGTCTTCGGCTATCACGAGGTGTGGCACCTGTTCACCATCGCCGCGGCCACCGCCCAACTCGTCGCCGTCTGGGCTGTCGTCACCCGCTGACCTCGCCTCGACACCAGCTACGGTCGCTTGCCGTGACACGTGACTTGAAGTTCGGATGGCTTTCGCCGGTGATCGGCAATCGGTGGAGTGACCACCAGCCGATTGTGGTCTACCAGGACAAACACATCCTGCCGACGGTGTTGCCCCACTTCGATTCGTTGTGGATCGCCGACCACTTCTATGGCTTCGACGCGAAGACCGACCCGTTCATGGAGGCGTGGACCACGCTCACGTGGCTCGCCGCCCGCTACGAGAACGTGCAGTTGTGTCACCACGTGCTCGGCCACGGCTACCGTCCGCCCGCCTTGACCGCCAAGATGGCCGCCACGCTGCAGGTGCTCTCGGGGGGTCGGTTCATTCTCGGCATCGGGGCAGGCTGGCGTGAAAGTGAGTACGCCGCGTATGGCTACGACTTCCCGACGCCGAAGGTGCGGTTCGCGCAACTCGAAGAGGTGCTGACGATCTGCCGCAAGATGTGGACCGAGGACGAGCCGTCGTTCGAGGGGCAGTACTACTCGATCAGCGGTGCCTCGGCCCCGCCGTTGCCCGACCCGGTACCGCGGGTCTGCATCGGCGCATCAGGCGAGCAGGTCGCATTGCCATTCGCCGGCCGTCACGCCGACATCTGGAATGGATCGTCACGGGGGACCGACGAGGACTGGTTGCGCCGCCTCGGCATCGTGCGCTCCTCGGCCGAGAAGGCCGGCCGGAACCCCGACGACATCGAAGTATCGACGACGCTCGAAAAGGCGCTGCCCGAGACCGATGCCGAGTCGGCCGCCCTCGTCGAACTCCTTGCCCACAAGGCTGATCTCGGCGTGCAGCACTTCGTGATGGATTTCGGCCACCCCCAATCGCCCGAGCCCGCGCTGCGATTCGCCGAGCAGGTCATCAGGCCGCTGCGCGGGTAATCGCGCGGACCGCGCGTATCCCACTCTCGCTCAGCCGTGGGCCGTACTGTTGCTCGGCAATGGCCGAGCGTCGGAAGTCCACCACGACATCGAACTTCGGTGTCGGGGCACGCGAAGGCCACGACTCCACCCCGTTCTACCAGCGGTTTCGCGCCCCGGAGTTGTCGACCGACGACACGATCCTGCCGCCGTCGCCAGTGGAGAATCCGTTCATGTGCGGCGACTCGCGCCACATGGACGCGATCGCTGACGGCTCCGTGGCGCTGGTCGTCACCTCACCGCCGTACTTCGCCGGGAAGCAGTATGAGGAGGAGTTGGAGCGCGAAGGCGTGCCGTCGTCGTACCTCGAATACCTCGGCATGCTCACCGACGTCTTCGCCGAATGCGCCCGCAAACTGGAGCCCGGCGGCCGCATCGCCGTCAACGTCGCCAACCTCGGCCGCAAGCCGTATCGCAGCCTGTCGGCCGACATTATCCACATCCTCGAACAAGATCTCGGTTTGCTGTTGCGGGGTGAGCTGATCTGGCAAAAGGGCGAAGGGGCGAGTGGCTCGTGTGCCTGGGGGTCGTTCCGTAGCGCGGCGAACCCGGTGCTCCGTGACATTACCGAGCGGGTGATCGTCGCCTGCAAGGGTCGCTTTGATCGCGCCCGGACGCCCAAGCAGCGCGCCGCGGCAGGTCTGCCGTATGAGAACACCCTGCTCACCGAGGATTTTCTCGGGCTCACGCTCGACTTGTGGTCGATGCCGACCGAGTCGGCGCGGCGCGTCGGGCATCCGGCACCGTTCCCCGTTGAACTCCCCGAGCAACTGATCCGGCTGTATACGTACAAAGACGATCTGGTGCTCGACCCGTTCCTCGGCAGCGGCTCGACCGTGATCGCCGCGGCGAGGCTCGGCCGGCGGGGAATCGGCTACGACCTCGACCCGGCCTATGTCGACATTGCCCGGCGGCGGTTCGCCGACGAGACCGCTGTCGTGGAGTTGCCGGGCGTCACCACGGGTTCCACCGGTCGCCGCCCGGCCGACCACGTGGATGTCGTAGCGACCGCCGATGACCTGATCGCCGCGGGCGGGTCGGCCGAGAAGATCGCCGAACAACTCGTCATCGAGGCTGGATTCACGATCACCGGGCGCGATGAACGCATCCGCCGTACCGGGGTCGTGATGCCGTTCGTGGCGACGGCTGCTGACGGGGCAACGTGGTTCTTCGATGTTGCCGGACCGCACACGACCCATCGCGGCGGACTACTCAAGATGGACACGGTATGGCGCACATTGGGTCGTACTGCGGCGGTGCGGGGCCAACGACCCGAGGTGCCGCTGGTGCTGCTGGCGACCGCGTTGCCGGCCCGTTCAAGCGAGGCCGACACGGCGCTACGGGCCGCTGGTCCCGACGCGTTCTTCGATGCCATCGACATGCGTGCTGCGGGGTCACGAGCGCGTCTGGCCGCCTACGGGTCGGGCGAGTATCGAGTGGCCCAACCCGGCTTCTGGCCGGCGTGACCGCGGCCTGACCGGGGCCTGACCCCGGTCACGCGCCGCCACGGCGGGAGAACTTGGGAGCGGCATGTGGAGGGCCAGGAGCGCGGCTTCGCTCCGACATCGGGCCACTATCGCGTGGCTCGAGGGGCTCATTGATCGTGGGCACCCAGCAAGGCCGAGATAGTGCGGCAGGCGGAGGTGTTTCCGAGGTGGGGTTCGTCGTCGTTGTGGACGAGTGGATTTTTGGAGGCGGCGCTCGCCCGCACTTGTGTTCAGTCCTGTCGGGCGCGCCGGGTGCGGCGTGGTCGGGAAGGTTCCGATCCTGGTGTTTGGTGGAGGTTTTGGGCTGCTGCGAGTTGGCGGTCGGCTGTGTCGTTGAAGACGCGTTCGATAAACGCGAGTTCGTGTTCGTCGTAGTTCGAGAGCATCTCGTGTAGCGAGCGGACAAACCCCTCGTAGAGAGGGACCATCTTGGCCATTGCTGAGGGATCGAACTCAACGAGGAGCCGACGCCGGTCGGTGGGATGTGGGACTCGGCGCAGCAGCTTCTTCACTTCGAGACGATCAACCATCGCAGTCACACTCGCTGGGGCGAAACCGATCTCGAATGCAAGGTCGGCGGGGGTGATCTGACCGTGGCGCTCAACGATGTCGAGCGCCTTGAGGTCAGCAGGTCCGAGCTCGAAGTGCTCGGCCACACCCGTGTGGAACGACACGGCTGCGTGCCCAACACGTCGGCCGGCCAACAGCACGCGTTCGACCAGATCCTGACGATCGGAGGATTGGCGTCGGTTCGATGCCATGGTCTCCAACACTACCGCGATCGTTTGACGTGTCGAACGACTCAATATATGATTCGTTCGATCGAACGAATGAGGGGCCGTGACAACACCCGATCACATCAAGGACACGGCCACCAGTCCGGACCAGGAGGCCATCGACATGATCGACATCGATCTCACCGCGATCTACCGCGCCCCGCTCCCTCAGATCGAGGCGAAGAAGCAGGACCGCCTCGACGCTGCTTCGGCAGAGTTCGTCCGCCGCTGCACCTTCGCCGTGCTCTCCACCCACGACGAGGACGGTCACTGCGATGCATCACCACGAGGAGGTCCTGCGGGATTTCTCGTGCCCGTCGATGATCGCCGCATCGTCATCGGCGACATGACCGGCAACAACCTGATCGACTCGATTCGCAACATCGCGATGACCCGAAAGATCGGCATGCTCATGATCCACGCCGGACGCTCCGAGACGCTGCGCCTCAACGGCTCGGCGGAGCTGTCGACCGACGCTGCGCACCTCGATCTCTTCGCCACGGTGATGGCACGACCGAAGTTGGCGATCGTCGTAGAGGTCACCGAGATCTATGTTCACTGCGCAAAGGCGGTACGACGAGGACGGTTGTTCGACCCGGACCTCTGGGCCGAACTCGCCGAAGCGCCCGATGCAGCAGACATCATCGCCAGCCAGTTCGGGATACCCTTCCCCGAGCAGATCCGGGCCGCGCTCAGCACCGGATATGAACAAGACCTGCTCGCCGATCGGCCAGCCACCGACTGATCACGCGACAGCTGCCACC
>JANNNL010000501.1:0-13144 GCA_031398525.1 Actinomycetes bacterium
CCACCGGTGCAGCGCGCCGCAGGTACTTGTACGAACGCATCATCAAGGTGATCCTGGCGTCGGCGGCAATCGTCACCGTCGGGATCACTGTGCTGATCGTCATTGCCCTTGCCCGACCCGCATTCGACTTCTTCAGCAACGTTGGTTTGGGAGACTTCTTCGGCAGCACCGACTGGGCTCCGCTGTTCAAACCCGCCCGGTATGGCGTGTGGCCGATCGTCATGGGGACCCTGTGGGTCGCCGTGATCGCTCTGGTGATCGCCATACCGCTCGGTCTGGGTGCAGCGTTCTATCTGGCCGAGTATGCCCGGCCGGGGGTGCGCAAGGTGCTCAAGCCGGTTCTCGAGGTACTCGCCGGTGTGCCGACGGTCGTCTTCGGATTCTTTGCCCTCAACTTCGTCACCCCGCAGTTGGTGCAGAAGATCTGGCCGGTCGGCGAGGTCGGCACCTACAGCGCGCTGACTGCCGGCTTGGTGACTGGCATCATGATTTTGCCGACGGTCGCCTCGCTGGCCGAGGATGCGATGTCGTCGGTGCCCCAAGCGCTGCGCGATGGGGCCTTGGCTCTGGGCAGCAGTCGGCGTGAGGTGTGCACCAAGGTCGTCTTCCCTGCGGCCCTGTCGGGCATCGTGGCTGCGGTGGTCTTAGCCGGTTCCCGAGCAGTGGGCGAGACGACGATTGCGCTGTTGGCCGCAGGCAGCAAGCCAGCGCTGACCTTGAACCCCGGCGAAGGCATGCAGACAATGGCCGGGTTCATCGGCTTCGCCGGTATCGGTGACCAACCCACCGGTTCGGTCGGCTACAAGACGATCTTCGCAGTTGGGTCATTCCTGTTCGTGATCACGATGGTGCTCAACATCATCAGCATGCGCATCGTGCGCCGATTCCGGGAGGCGTACGAATGAGTGAAGGAACAAGCGCAGGCATGAGCGACTTGGTGGATACCAGCTCTGATCGGGAGGTCACTGATCTGCGCTCGCAGATGACGAGTGATCGCCGCCTCCGGAACTCTCTGTTCAAGGTAGCGATCATTGCGTCCATCGGAATCGCCCTCGGAGTGCTTGCCATCCTGCTTGTTGATGTGTTCGTCGAGGCCCGTCCGCGGCTGAACGGCGACTTGCTCACGTCGATGCCATCGGCTCGGCCAGCGCGGGCCGGCATCGAATCGGCGATTTGGGGTTCGTTGTGGGTCGTGTTGACGACCGCTGCGATTGCTCTGCCGATTGGGGTTGCCGCCGCGGTGTACCTGGAAGAGTTTGCTCGCAAGGATCGCTGGTACAACCGGCTCATCGAGTTGAACATTCAGAACCTGGCTGCCGTCCCCTCGGTGGTATACGGAATTCTCGGGCTCGCCTTCGTCGCTCGCGGTCCGCTCGGATTCGGTTTCACCGTCATGACCGGGGCGTTAATCCTGGCGATGCTGGTGCTGCCAACGGTGGTCATCACTTCGCGCGAGGCGCTGCGGGCGGTGCCACCCTCGCTACGCGAGGGATCCTTGGCCCTCGGTGCCACCCGGTGGCAGACCGTTCGCCGCCAGGTGCTCCCCAACGCGGTTCCCGGCATCGCCACAGGCAGTATCCTGTCGGTATCGCGGGCACTGGGCGAGTCGGCCCCGCTGTTGATGATCGGAGCGTTGACGTTCGTGACGTTCAATCCCGAAGGGTTCGACTCGAAGTTCACCACCCTGCCGATCCAGATCTTCAACTACGTCAGCCAATCAAAACAGGAGTTCAAGCCGCTGGCTGCGGCCGCAATCATCGTGTTGATGGTGATCCTGTTGTCCCTCAATGCGGTGGCGATCTACGTACGAAATCGCTTCCGGAAGTCGTGGTGATCCGATGCCTACCAACGAAGGAACCAACGAGATGTTGCTCGTGAATGAATCGGTTGCGACCACGTCGGGCACGGCAGCCACCAAACCCCTACGCTCAGGGGCCATGAGTCTCAGCGCCGGCTCCGCCGAAACCAACGACGTCGTCCTTGAGGCTCGCGATCTCGCGGTGTACTATGGAGCGTTCCGGGCGGTACGAGAGGTCGATCTGTCGCTCCACCGCGGCCGGATCACCGCTTTCATCGGGCCATCGGGCTGCGGGAAGTCCACGGTGCTGCGCTGTTTCAACCGAATGAACGACTTGATCCCCGGGGCGCGCGTCGAGGGCAAGGTCACCTACCACGGCATCGACATGTATGGCGCTGACTCCGATGCCGGCGAAGTCCGTCGGCGCATCGGCATGGTCTTCCAGAAGCCCAACCCGTTCCCGAAATCGATCTACGAGAACGTCGCCTTTGGTCTGCGCGTCAATGGACGCCCGAAGAAGGCGGAACTCGACGAGGCAGTGGAGAAGTCGCTGAAGGGCGCGGCGCTGTGGGACGAGGTGAAGGACCGGTTGAAGAGTTCGGCTCTCGGACTGTCAGGTGGTCAGCAGCAGCGGCTATGTATCGCTCGAGCCATGGCCATCAACCCCGAGGTGGTGTTGATGGACGAGCCGTGCTCCGCGCTCGACCCGATTGCCACCGCCCGCATCGAGGACCTGATGCAGGAGATCAAGCAGGAGTACACGATCATCATCGTGACCCACAACATGCAGCAAGCCGCCCGAGTCAGCGACTACACCGCATTCTTCACCACCGAGATCAACCCCGACAGCGATCGGCGCACCGGGCGGCTGGTCGAGTTCGATCGCACCGAGAAGATGTTCTCGAAGCCGTCCGATGAACGGACCGAGGCCTATGTGACAGGGCGGTTTGGCTGATGGCCGAACTGCGCAAGCACTTCCACGGATCACTCGAAGAGGTCCACGACAAGCTCATGTTGGCCGGAGCATTCGTAATCGACGCCGTGCCCCGTGCCACACGGATCCTGCTCGACTCCGACCTTGAAGGTGCCGATCTGTTGATTCAGTCCGATGACGAGATCGACTCGATCTGCATCGATGTTGAAGAGCGCTGCTACCAGCTACTGGCCTTGCAAGCGCCGGTGGCCGGTGATCTACGAGCGGTGATCTCTGCCATCAAGATGGCTGGTGAGATCGAGCGGTCGGCCGACCTGGCAGTGAACATCTGCAAGGGGGCGCGACGCATCTACGGCCACGACCTCAACCCGAAGCTGCGTGGGTTGATCACCAAGATGAGCGAGCAGGCCCGGTCGCTGTTCGTCTCTGCGATGGACTCGTACGCCGAGAACGATGCCGCCAAGGCCGCGGCGATCGATGACATGGATTCGTTCCTTGACGACCTGCATCGCCAGTTCATCCAGGTGATCTTCGAGAGCAATGCGGCGGGTTCCATCGACCTGCAGGTGGGGATTCAACTGGCGATGATTGGTCGGTTCTACGAACGCATCGGCGATCACGCCGTCAACATCGGCGAGCGGGTGCGGTTCTTGGTCACCGGATGGCTTCCCGAGCACTCGGGCGCGGCGCGGCACCAAGCCCGCACCGCTGATGGAACGCCTGCCGCTGGTATGCCGCTTCCCGACCAGTCCAACACCTGAGTCCTGCGTGCCTGTCGCTCTGATCGCACTCGGGGCACTCATCGGGGTACTGGCGACCTGGCTGATCATCCACCGTCGGCTCGATGCGTCGATTGCGCAGTGCCGGTCGGAACGACAAGGCCGCATGGGGGAGCACGCTCGGGCGGAAGCCGCCAACGCCGATGCCCATCGATTGCGGGCTGCCCTCGATGCCCTCGACGTCGGAGTCGTGCTCACCGACCGCTTGGCGGGGGTGGTATTGCACAATGCCTCGCTCGAACGGATCGTTGGAAGCCGCTACGGCGAGGCGCTGATCGGCGAAGCGGTTGAGCACCTGTTGGTCGAAAACCAGATGGACCGGGTGGCCCGACGAACCGTCGTGTTGCAGGGTCCACCGCCCCGCACGCTGCAACTTCAGGCGGTTCCGCTCGCCGACGACCCAGGCGGCTGGCTCGTGACGATCACCGACGTCACGGAACGAACGCGCCTCGATGCCGTGCGCACCGACTTCGTCGCCAACATCGGCCATGAGCTGAAGACTCCGGTCGGGGCGATGTCACTGCTCGCAGAGACGCTGGCCGACGTCGATGACTTCCCAACGGTGCGTCGCCTCGCCAGCAAGGTGGTGCGCGAGGCAACTCGCCTGGCGCGGACCGTCGACGACCTGCTCGAGCTGTCCCGCATCGAGCTCGGAGGCGAACCAGTTCGCGATGTCGTCGCACTGCGACGGGTTGTCGAAGACTCCGTGGAGCGGGTCAGCCAACTGGCCGAATTGCGCGGCGTGCGCTTGGTCGTCGACCACAGCGTCGCCGACACGCGCCTGGTGGGCGATCGACGTCAGCTGGTTTCGGCTGTGGCCAACCTGCTCGACAACGCGGTCAAGTACTCCGCCGATGGTGACGCGGTCACCGTTGGTGCGACGACAGACGGACAATGGGTCGACATCGTGGTTGCCGATCGCGGCATGGGCATTGGGCAGCAGCATCTCGAGCGCATCTTCGAACGCTTCTACCGGGTCGACCGCGCCCGATCGCGCGACACCGGTGGCACCGGGTTGGGCCTGGCGATCGTTCGTCATGTCGCGGTCAATCACGGCGGTGAGATTTTCGTCCAGTCCGAGGAAGGTCAGGGCAGCACGTTCACGTTGCGGGTCCCGGCTGATGGTCACGTAGAACCAGAGGAGCGTTGAGCCTGTGAGTGTCACCACCGTGTTCGTTGTCGAAGACGAGGAGTCGTTCGTCGACGCCTTGCGTGTTGGTCTGGCCCGGGAGGGATTCCGGGTCGAAGTCGCCCGCGACGGCGCCGAGGCTCTGGCCCGTTTCGACGAGGTGCAGCCCGACCTGGTGCTGCTCGACGTCATGCTGCCGCGGGTATCGGGGATCGATGTATGCCGTGAGCTGCGCAAGCGGTCTCGCGTGCCGATCATCATGGTCACCGCCAAGGGCTCCGAAATCGACACCGTCGTCGGCCTCGAGGTCGGAGCGGATGACTACATCACCAAGCCGTACCGAATGCGAGAGTTGGTGGCCCGCATGCGAGCGGTCTCACGCCGGATCCCGACAGAGCGTGAAGCGCCGGTTTCCGTCGGATCGTTGAGCATCGGTGATGTTGCGCTGGACCCTGATCAGCACGAGGTCACGGTTCGCGGGCAGTCGGTAACGCTGCCGTTGAAGGAGTTCGATCTGCTGCACTTGCTCCTTGCGAACGCCGGCCGGGTGCTCACCCGCGACGTGCTGATCGACCGGGTGTGGGGCGCCGACTATGTTGGCGACACCAAAACGCTCGATGTTCATGTCAAGCGCCTGCGCAACCGGATCGAACCCGATCCGACCAATCCGGTGCTGCTGGTAACCATTCGGGGCCTCGGATACAAGTACGAGAAGCCTCGCTGACCTGATCACACAAGAACCTGATCACACAAGACGCGAAACGGGCACTATGTGGCGTGATCACATGGTGCCCGTTTGTCGTCTCCCTGCCGGGTGAAGTGCAGGGTGACTATGTCGTGACGGTCACGTTCCGATGATGCCGCCGTCGTCTTTGGTGATGACCACGGTTGCCGAGCGGGGGCGTCCCTGGCCGATCGGAAGGAAGTCGGGCCAGTTACTGATCGCCTGCGGATTGGCCGGGTCGTTCGTCTCGTTGGCGGGCTCCCCGGGGTGCTGGATATCGACGAACATCGTGCGCTGGTCGGGAGTGGTGCAGACCCCAGTCACCTCGCAGCCCTTCGGCCCGACGAGGAAGCGCCGGGCTTCCTTGGTGACCGGGTCGGCGGCCAACATCATGTTGTTCGAGATGTTGGCGTACGGCCCCGCGCCGAGCGTGCTGGTCGAGATGTCGGTCTGAATCCAGATACGACCATCGGGGTCGGCCCATAGGCCGTCGGGCGAGCCGAACAAGTCACCAACCACGCTGCCACCCGGCTGGTAACCGTCGAGGGCCGCTGGGTTGGCCGGATCACCGGCGAGGATGAAGATGTCCCAGGTGAAGGTCGTCGCGTCGGCGTCGCCATCTTCGGACCAGCGGACGATCTGGCCGTAGGGATTGCCAGCGCCGGTAGCCGATCGCGGGTTTGCCTCGTCGACGACCGAGTTCGGATTTTCGCTCGGATTTGTCGTCGTGCGGCCGCGGCGACTGTTGTTCGTCAAGGCGATGTAGCCCTGGTTGTCGGGGGCGATGGTGACCCACTCGGGTCGGTCGAGTTTCGTCGCGCCGGCCTTGTCGGCGGCAACCCGGGCGTGGACTAGGATCTGATCGATCGTCATCCCGGCCAGAGCCGGATTGTCGGTGGTCAGGGGGAGCCACTCGCCGACGCCCATCTCGTCGCCGACCGCCGCACCCGCATCGAAGCGGGCGACATACAGCGTGCCTTCGGCCAGCGGGCTGATCTTGCGCTTCCGGGCCTGACGCACGGTGTACTTGCCGACGAACTTGTAGAGGTAGTTGTTGCGCTCGTCGTCGCCCGAATAGCACACGGGCCGACCATCGGCGGTGAGGCGGAATGCGACGCTCTCGTGCTTGAACCGGCCGAGAGCGGTGAGCTTCAGCGGGGTGCTCTTGGGGTCGTACGGGTCGATCTCGACGTTCCAGCCGAACCGGTTGGGCTCATTGGGGTTCAGTCGCACGTTGAAGCGGGGGTCGAACTCATGCCAGCGGTAGCCGAAGCCGTCCTTGGTCACTCCATAGCGGGCCTGCTCGGTGGTCGGGACGTATGTGCCGTCCCATCCGAAGTATCCGTTGAAGTTCTCCTCGCAGGTGACGTACGTGCCCCACGGGGTCTGACCACTGCCGCAGTTGTTCAAGGTGCCGAGCACCTTGGTGCCCTTCGGGTCGTCGGTGGTCTGCAACAGGGCCGAACCGGCGGCCGGGCCGACCACCTTGGTCGGGCTGGTACCGGTGATCCGGCGAGCCCGCCTCGAGCCCCGGACCACGGCCCAGGGATCGTCGCTATCAGCTTCGACCTCGATGATCGACACCCCATGGGCGGCGAGGGACTTGCGCACCTTGTCGGCAGTCCAGGTGGCCATACCGTCGGGGAACAGCAGTCCCTGGTCGACGTACTCGTGGTTGATGCACAACAGACCCTCGGTCGACTGCTCATCGTCGTCCTTGGGAAAGTAGAAGATGCCGTCGTGGTGCATACCACCCTGAAGAGCCTGGGTCTTCCAGTCCTGGGAGGCGTCGAACTTGAACCCTGGACCCTTGCCCACCGGATCGCCCCAGGCGAACAGGACTCGGGCGGTGTAGCCGGGGGGGACAGTGATCGCGTCGTCGCTGTTGAGCGACACGCTGGCGAACCCGATCAGTGGTGCCACGGCAAGTGCGACGGCCTCGGTCGCAGCAGGATCGGCGGGCAGTGGGTCAGCCGGGGTTGCTGCAGCTGGTCGTGCGCCGCGACCAGCGAAGAAGGCTGCGCCCGCGACCAGGCCACCGACCTGGAGGGCCCGGCGGCGTGAGAGTTGGATAGAAATGATGTCGGCGAGCTGCGGATTTGAGCTCGTGTTCGTGTCGATGTCGTCGTCGACGTTGGGCATGGAGTAGTCCTCACCTTCGGTTTGCGGTACGCCACGGACGCTATGAAGCAGGGGTAAAGCGTCGGTGTCCGTCGAGTGACACCGGAAAGATGTCCAGTCGAACGGGAGAAGAACATCGTCGTGCCCGGCTCGCTGGCGCTCGATTCTCGCGACACCCAATCCGCGCAGGCTCGTTGGCTCAATCGTCGCGTCGTAGAGTGGGCCGATGTCCGACCAAGGCCGAACTCCGCGCCCGGGCGCCGGCCGCGCCGGGCTGCCGCCGCGTCGGGTGGTGACGCGGCGCCCGAGTCGTGGGGGTCGGGTCGGACGGGTGCTTGGCGGTGTCGGGGCGTCGACGACACGCTCGGGTCGCCCGCTCACCCCGTTCCAACTCCTCGCCCGCACGCATGCCTTGATGGCGGCGGGCGAAGCCGTGACCGCGGTGGCGCTGGCCGGGTCGCTGTTCCTTGACATCAGCCCGACTGCGGCTCGCGGCAAGGTGCTGCTGTTTCTGGCCGTCAGCGTGGCGCCGTTCGCCGTTGTCGCTCCGCTGATCGGACCAGTGGTCGACCGCATGGCGGGTGGCCGTCGACTCGTCGTTCAAATCACCGCCCTTGGCCGGGCGGGCGTGAGCATTCTGATGATGGCCAATCTTGACAACGTGCTGCTGTTCCCCCTTGCCTTCACGGCGATGGTCCTACAAAAGACCTACGTGGTCTCGAAATCGGCACTCGTGCCGACGGTCGTCAGCGACGAGGAGGAACTGGTCGAGGCGAACTCGAAGCTGGGGGTGATCTCGGGGGTGGTCGGGTTCCTCGCGGCGATCCCCGCTGGCCTATTGCATCTGGTCAGTGACCGGGCAACGTTGGGCTTCGGTGCGCTGGTGTTCATCGGAGCGTTGATGGCCGCCGCGCAACTTCCCCGTGAAGTGGTCGCCGCCCAACGGGTGGGGCGCCACGAGCAGATGGAATTACGCGCTCCGGGGATTCTGCTGGCGGCCACGGCGATGGGTCTGCTGCGCGCATCAGTCGGATTTCTCTTCTTCCACCTGGCATTTTGGCTACGCGATGCCGATCAGAACACGGGGACGTTGTGGTTCGGGCTCGGGGTTGGGCTGGCGGCGATCGGCACGATGATCGGTAACTCCTGTGGCCCATTCATTCGCCGGGCGGCGCGTGAAGAGGTGATGTTGATCGGGGCACTCGGGTTCACCGCTCTGGCCGGGGTCGGTGCAGCGCTCGTTGGTGGGGTGCTCGCCGCGTTGTTGCTGATGGCCGCGGTCAACATGGCTGCCGCGGTCGGGCGGCTCGGGTTCGACTCGATTGTCCAACGAGATGCGCGTGGGGCGAACCAGGGCCGAGCGTTCGCCCAGTTCGAAACAAAGTTCCAGCTGGGCTGGGTGGCAGCGGGCATTGTGCCCGTGTTGATCACCATCCCCGGATCGCTCGGGTTCGCCATCGTCGGAGCATTGGCGGCGTTCGCCATGGTGACGTACCTGCTCAGCGGCCAACGGCTGAAGAAGGGCCTCCCGCTGCCGCAAACCTTGACCGGTCGGGCCAAGCAGGAACTCAACAAACGCATCGAGCAGCGCCGCGAAGGCACCCCCACCCGCGGCTCCCTGCGCCCACCCCGCCCGCCCGACCGCTGAGTCGGTTGTTCGGCGGATTTTCGATTCTTCGTATCTGAAACCGCTGCTGATGCGTGGAACAGATATGCACACCGATGAGGCGGCCTCGTTGAGCGAGATCGAACGCGCCGAGTTCGGGCGGTTCTATCAACGGGAGTTCGACGGCCAGGTCCGTCGGGCGGTCCTGCCGATCGGCTCGAACGAGCAGGCCAACGACATCGTGCAAGAAGCGATGTTGGCCGTGTTTCGCCACTGGCGCACGGTCGACGAGCCCGGGCCGTATCTCCATCGGGCGGTCCTCAACGGCTGTCGCGACGCAGGTCGTCGGCGCAGCTCCGAGCGCCGATTTCTTGCTCGTCTACGTCCGGTGGCATCAACCGCCCCGCATGACGAGGTGCTCGATGACGTGCTGCGGACCCTCCCATTTATACAACGGGCAGCCGTGGTGCTGCGGTACTACGGCGGGTTCTCGACCGATGAGATCGCCGCGGTTCTTGATTGCCCCACCGGCTCGATCGGCCCGTGGATCGACCGCGCTCTGGCCAAGATGCGAAAGGCATTGCAATGAACGATCTTGAACAGCAACTGACCGAGCACCTGCATCGCCGCGCCGGGGCAGCAATCCCCCGCCCTGATCTCGACGCGCTGGATACCGGCGGGGTGTACGCGAGAACCCTGCCGCCGGCGGCGGTCGGTCGTGCCCGTGTGTGGCTGGCGATGGGTGCGGCTGCGGCGCTGGTGGCGCTCGGAGTCATCGTTGTCGCCCGTCGCGATGGCAGAGACGTTCCCGAGGCCGCCGGTCAGGCCCCGGCGCAGGCTCCATATCACTGGCAGACCGAGAACGTGAGCTTCGACGCGCACACCTTGGTCATCGCCATCGAAGGTGTTGCGTTCACGATCGATGGTGCGAAGGTCGACGTGAATACGCCCGAGTCGAGGAATTCGGCAGCGGTCGGCGACGTCGACAGCCTCGAACTCGAGTGGCAGGAGCACGGTGTTGAGATGCGCTGGTTTCTGTATCTGGATCGCGACGACGCCCGCTGGTGGGTGGACTCGATGGCAACGTACAACGGTCGTGCCGAGGGCGACTGGGTGACGTTCAACTCTCCGGGTATCGGTGCTCCACTTGGTGCTGCGTTCGAAGGCGACATCGATCTGACCGCTTCCGAGGGCGGTGTCACAAGCCGTCTCGCAGTCACCGGAATGCGATTCCAGCCGTACGTCGGCATCGGCCCAGGCGGAGAGGTGCTGCCGACAACGACCGCGATGGCGATCCCCACGGGCCATCAAGGTTTGACGCCTGCCCCGCCGCTGGCAGCGATCTGCCGCCCACGGGTCGAACGTGGGTGCCTCAGCGCAGTTTGGCGTTGGGGATTGCGCAGGAATTGATCACCGCGGAATGCATGGTGGCGAAGGGCTTCGTGTATCGGGTGAGGACGAGCGAGGAGTGGGTGACCGGGGGTGGACAGTGGGAGCCCGGTGAGGTGCTGGGGGTCCAAGGGCTCGGGGCGGCGCGTCAGCTTGGTTATCACTTCGATCCGGGGGTCTCGTCGGTCGACGCTGCGGTTCGCGCGCTCGACGAAGATACAACGAAGCGGTTCTGGGAGGCGCTGATGGGCGACGACACTACGCCATCTGTCCCGATCACCGCCCCGGGTGGCGCGTCCACAGGCTCATCGATCACCCGCGGTGGATGTATGCGGATCGCCGATCAGGCTTTCGATGACCTCACCATCCACCAGGAGGGATATCGCCAGCAGGTGGACGAGCTCGGCTACGACACCTCGCCAGTCGAGATGGCGATGGACGACCCGCGAGTGACCGAGATACTGGCGGCGTGGCGAGTGTGCGTTGAACAGACGACCGGACAGACCGCGGCGACGCCCGACGAGTTGGCGCGGCGATACGCCTTCAACGAGGGAACGGCGACAGCCGAGGAGATTGCGGTTGCCATCGCCGATGCGACGTGTCAGGTCTCGACTGACCTGCAGACGGTCTGGTACACGGTGCTGACCGACTATGAGCGGGCGTTGATGGGCGACCAGGTGGCGGTCTACGACGATCTGGTGCGGATGCGCCAGGCCATTCTTGATCGTGCCGACGAGATCCTTCGTCAGCGAGGGGTCATCCCGCCGTCGCTCAACTGACGCTGCTCAACGGACCCTCCGGAAACTGTCGCGCACCCCTTGCGTATGGTCGAGGTTGCTTCCCCAGCAACCCACAGACCAACTACACAGATCGGGAGAGAGATGAAACGCGATACCGTTCCAGCCGTGAAGGAACACCCGGCAGTGGACTACGCGCATCTGCCCGGGGAAGAGCAGAACCCCCTGATGGAGTCCACTGCGCACGTCGATTGGGGCCTGGTGCTCCTCAACTCCGTCCGCCACGCCTTGGCCGACACCGACCATCTGGTCACCGGCAACGTCGCCTTCGCCCCGTCCGACGGTGACCCCCACACGGCACCCGACCTGATGGTCATTCCGGGCGCGGCGGGTCGCAGCTTCGGTCGGTACGAGCCGGGCGAAGGCGATCCGTTGCCCTCGGTATGCCTCGAGATCCTGTCGCCGTCGAACACCACCGCCGACATCCAGCGCCGTTGCCGACGCCTATTGCGGCTGGGCGTCCCTGAGGTCTACGTGCTCGACCCTCGTCGGGAAACCATCGTGCGGGTCGAACTCGATGGCGATGTGCTCATCGATCGCTCGGCCGTCGGCATCCCGAGCCCCGGTCTAGGCATCACGTTTGCGCTGGTCGGCAAAGATCTCGGCGTGTGCTGTCTGGCGGGCCGCATGGTCCGACCGGGCGACGACCCGTTCGGTTGGCTTGTCGACGAGATGACTCGCGCCGATCAGGCCGACCGCCGAGCCGACGTCGAAACCGAACGCGCCGACGCCGCAGCGGCTCGCGCCGACGAGGAGCACCGGCGTACCGAAGCGCTCACGGCAGAGTACGGCGAGCGAATTGCGGCGCTCGAAGCCGAACTTGCCGCATTGCGGGGCCGGAGCGGTTAGCACCGGTCGGGTTGGTTCAGCCGATGTCGAGGCGGGCCAGCCACAGACCGGGGGCGTCGATCTCGGCTGGCGTTGGCAGGTTGCCGGCAACCGCGAACAACCGGGCAAGGCCGTCTTCGCCCGCTCGTTCGAGCACACCGTCGACGAAGGTGCGGCCCCGCTCGACCTGCTGGCGTGACAGCCTGAGCCCGAGCAGCCGCTCTACGAAAATGTCTTCCGGCGAGCTCTCCACCCGACGACGGCGAACGGCTTCACCGATCTGACGATGCGAGCCGAGCAACATGCCCGCGGCTCGGTCGACAACGTGGTCGACATAGCCGATGATCGTTGCCACGATTGCGTCGAGGCGGGGGAGTTGGGCGAGCTGTTCGGGCGTCTGCACCGCTCCGAGTAGGACCTCGGGGTCACCGAGCGTGCGTTGCAGCGCGGTCGTCGGATCGGCATCGCCGAACTCCAGGCCTTCAAGCTTGTCCATCAACGCCGAGGCATCGGGCCGGAAACCGGCCACGTGGGTTCTCAGCAGGCGTTCCAACTCGGCTCGGACGTGAGCGACGTTGAGCACTGCGTGAGTGGCGATCTCCTGCAAGCAGGCCCACAACCGCAGCTCATCAATCGCAAGGCTCCAGGCTTTGGCGAAGGCGTCGATGGTGGTGGGCACCACGAGCAGTTCGTGGCTCGGCGGCCGGGGAATCGGGAGGTCGTACTGTCCGAACGCTCGGGCCCCGAGCTGTCCGACCATTCCGCCGACAGCCATGCCGAGCATCGACGGTCCCATCATCTGGCCGAGGCCGGCCAGCATCGCGGCGAACGGGTCACCGGATTCGGCATCGTCATCGCTCGGTCCGCGCTGGCCGAGCGACGTGGCCAACTCGGTCATCAGCGGCTTGTAGGCATCGAGGGTGCGCTGGGCCCAGCCCCCGGGCGTGGTGGTGGCGATCTCGATATTGCGGCCACCAACCGTCGTGTCGAGCCCCGTCAGGTTCTGGATGTGCATGTCGGCGATACGCGCCAGATCGTT
>JANNNL010000505.1:0-5513 GCA_031398525.1 Actinomycetes bacterium
ATCCCCTCGGGGAGTACGTGATCGTGATCGATGGCGCGCCCGACGGCGGACCCGCCGACGACGACGCCATCCGGTCGGCCCTTGGCGATTGCCTCAGGCGCGGGATGACCACCAAGAGTGCCGTTGCCGAAGTCACCGCCACGTTACGTGTGCCAAAACGCACGGTCTATGCGCTCGCGCTCGCCCTGACCGGGCGCTAGTTTCGGACTCGGCCATGACCGAGTACCCCACCTCCGAATCCGCGCGGTCAGCGACGTTTGGCCAGGCCGCAGCGTTCTTCGATCTCGACCGAACGCTGATCAGCGGGTCGTCGACGGCCCTGTTGGGGGTCGCGGCATGGCGCGCCGGAATGGTCTCTCGCGGTCAGATTTTCCACGATGGCTGGGCGGCCTTACGGTTCCAGCTTCGCGGCGACACCGGCGGCGACACCGCCGGTGGAGTGCGAGAGCGCATTCTCGGAGCGATCGAGGGGGTCGAACGCGATGCGCTGCTCGGGTTGAATGACGATCTGTTGCCCAAGCTGCTCGGTCGGGTACGGCCCGAATCGAAGCGGCTGATCGACATGCATCGCCGGATGGGACGGGCGACATACATCGTCTCGGCGTCACCGATCGAACTGGTCGATCCGATGGCGACGGCATTGGGGATGACCGACGGCATCGGCACCGTGGCCGAGGTCGTCGATGGGCGCTACACGGGTCGATTGGTCGGCCCTTTCTGCTACGGCGAAGGCAAGGTGGCGGCGATCACCGAACTCGCCCGCTGGGAAGGCCTCGATCTGGGGCAGTGCTACGCCTACAGCGACTCGATCAGCGATCTGCCGATGATGCACGCCGTTGGTCACCCGGTCGCTGTCAACCCCGACTCGCAGCTCGATCGTGAGGCCCGAGCCAATGGCTGGCCGATCGTCGTGTTTCGTCAACGCACCAAAACAGTGATGCGTCGCACCGGTACCGGGCTTGGAGCAGCCGCGCTCGCCGGCACCTCGTTCGCCACCGGCTGGCGACTCTCGGCCACCCGGCGCCGGTAGCAATTCAGCATGACATAGGTCACATTAACGAGATTCGAGTATTCTCGGTTCGGGGACATCGTCCTTTGTATGGGCCTGGGAGACGACGAGGGGTTTGCCGACATCATGATTCGTCTACCCCGTCCACATTCGTCGGGTGTCACCAGTCCGTGGACGTGGGTTTTCGCTGGGCTTGCCGGGTTGTTGATGCTGATAAATGTTTCGGGGCACCACTTCGCCGACATCGACATTCGACAAATCAGACTGGGGACTCTCGCTGATTGGGTCGGTGGCCTGGGAACGACTGCGGCGGTCGTCTGGGCCGTTCGAGACGGTCACCGCCAGCAAGACGCTCGGGAGTACGGCGACGCCCGAGAGGCAATGCGCGACGCTCGGACCATCACCAAAGCCATCGACATCCTTGACGCCAGCCTCTGCTGTCTCATTGAGGTCAGCACGATCGTCTCACGACCTGAAACAGCAACCGCCACAGAACGGACCGACATCGAGCGATGGGCCCGAGAAATGGCTGATCGCGGCTGGAGCCAGCTGAATGATCGGTGGACGCGCGAAGGTGACCGCGAGGTAACCGTCGACGAACTGGTCAGTCTGGCGCCCGCCAAGTTGACCCAGCCATGGATTGTCATATGCCGGGTCCGCAACACCGGCGCAGAATCCGCCAAGATCGAACTCAGTCGACGTGGATGCCCCGACTCAATCACCGTCGCCGCGGCTCCTGACTCCGAGGCAGTCCACCTCGCCGTTCCGAACCTCCGCTACACCGATAGCCGATCTGCCGTGCTTGGGGCCCACTCCTTGGAATTCCGAGCGGCGTCCTACACCCACGGTCGACGCGTCGACATACGACTGCAGCTGCCATGAGCAGTCGTCGGACCCCGGCATGGACCGACAGTCACTCCCGCGAGCTCCGCCAAATCCTGACCATCGACCGTCCGTTGGGGCCGCTTGACGCTGACGTTCTGCGGGATCCGGTCTTGAGCGCCGCCCTCTACGACCCTGAGAACCGCGTCCATCGAGCGATCGACACGGGAGCACCGTTTGTCGTCGGGCGTAAGGGCGCCGGTAAGACCGCCTTCGTCCATGCCCCGATGCTCGACCCCATGGTCGATGTCGTGCGACTCCCCAAGGCCGACGTCTACCAGGCTGTGTTCGATCTCATCGAGAAGTTGACCGAGCGGAACTCGACGGTCTTGGTGGAACACAGCGAGCGCCTCTGGGAGTCGATTGTCTGGTGTGCGGTGTTGTGGAAAGTTGCCTCGTCGATGCAATCGACCCCCGTCGACTCCGACGAACTTGTGGTGTACGACTTCGTGATGGGGATCGGCGAGGACAAGCTGCCTCGCCATGAAGAGGCGATGATCGCCCGATTTGTCGGCCGGGTGTCGACCGCGTTTTCAACTCGCAGTGGAATCGGCGGACTAGGGGAGTTGCTCGGCTCTGTGCGAGCGAACGACGTCGAAATCGAGGAAGCGATCGACGCCGGTCGGGCGGTTCTTCGGCGTCGCAAGCGTCAGATCATCGTCATCATGGACTCCCTTGAGAGGTATCCGGCCAACCTCCCGGTGATGAACTACGACTCGCCACAAAAACTGGCGTTTGAAGGCCTGTTCCGATTCCTCGGCCAGCACGGCAGTCGAACCGATCGCTCGTTCGGGCTCCGTTTTGCCTTCCCCGCCGAGCTGTGGCACCTGCTGAAGTCGGCGAGTTCCAACCACGCCAAGGACTTCGATCGGCGGGTAGTCGCCCACTGGAATGCCCGTGAGTTGATCACCATGGCCGGCAATCGACTGGCCGCCTTCATGTACGTCCATGAGTTTGCGGAGATCAAGCAGATCGATTTCACGCCCGCCCGAGTTCATCTCGGATATCCCGACGCGCTACGGACGCTGATGACGTTGCTCCCACGTGAGATCACTAACGGGATCGGTGGGCCCGAGGACACCATTGGCTATCTCCTGCGTCATACGCAATTGCTGCCTCGGCACCTCATCCTGCTCAACCAAATTCTCGGTGATCATTTCGCCCGCGGCGCACCCGGAGAGAAGGTGCGTAGCGACACCGTCGTGCGGGGGGTCCATCGCGCCGAAGAGCGAATCAAGAACGACATCCTCTCCGCCTACGACCGCGTCCATCCGTTTGCCGGCGAGGTGTGCGCCAAGATGATCCCGAATCTGCCACTCGTCTTTTCGACCGACGAGGCCCGACAGCAGTACGTGCACACCGGCGTCAAGAAAGCCACCGGCCACGAGTTTCCCGAGGCCGTCCGAGCCCTCGTCGAGGTCGGCGCGGTCGGTCGCGTGATCGACGGATCACAATCGCGATACGTGGTCGGCGAATTCGAATACACCCGCCCGGGCCAACTCTCGCTGGGTGCGGGTGAACGCCTCTGCTTACACCCACTGTTCGCCGAGACCTACTCGTCGCCGGAATGCTCCACCCGAGTTTTGGGTTCGGCCCGGTCGCGCATCCGACCGATTTACCCATACGGCGCTGACCCTGATCTCGCCGGCGACTATCGCGACGACCAAACCGACTAGCCGATCAACGGACATGGACTTCCAGCGAGGGGTCCGCCAGACTTGGCACAATGCGCGTTCCCGACCATCACCTCGACGAGTTCTTTGGGCAAGGGTTCACCCTGGTCGAAAGCTTTCTGTCAGCAGACGAACTGGCCCTCGCCCGCGGGGCGCTGTGGTCGATCTACCCAACTCCCGAGGACTACTTCGCCGATCCGGAAGCCCATGCCCACCTGCAGCGGCATGGGTTCTCGGGCAACTACAAGTTCCCGTTCGGGCACTTTGAACTGAATCAACTTGCCGTCCACCCCGAACTCGTTGACGTCGCCCAGCGGATTCTCGATACCCCCGACGTACGACTGTACAAGGGTGAGGTCTGGGGGAAGTACGGCGGCGGGTTCGACTACGCCCAGCACCACCATCGGGACTTCGGGAACCACACTCTGGTCGTGCCGCGCGCCGACGGATACCGGCGCGACCTGTTGGCCTACATCTACCTCTGCGATGTGAACGAGGGCAACGGCTCGACGGCGATTGTGCCGCTGGAACACACCCGCGACATCTCCCTCGGCATCAGCCGGGCGGCCCCCGGAGACTTGGTCGAACACGAGATCCGGCTCAACGGACGAGCCGGTTCACTCGTGCTGTACTCCACCGACGTATTCCACCGAGGAACGGCACTTCTCGATCCCCTGAGCAGCCGGTTCATGATCCTTGCCGACTACCGCCGAGCCGATGCACCGTGGTATCAGATGACCGCCTTCGGCCTGAGCGGCAACCAGCCCGAGATGAACGAGTTCGTCACCCAGGCGACTCCTCAGCAACGCACTCTGCTCGACATTCCGGCCCCCGGCCATGAGTATTGGAATGCCCAAACCATCGCCGACATGGCCCTGCGCTACCCCGGCATCGACATGGAGCCATACCGACTCGCCGGGTAGCACGAGCGGTCCTCAGGCGCGGGCGATGAGAGCGAGTTGGCGGGACAGGGCGACGAGACGACCGGTGGAGTCCCAGACTTCGCCATCTTCTTCGAAGGTGTCGCCGCTGACGTAGCGAGTGGTGAATCGGCAGCGCAGCGGGCCCGGAGCGGGCCGGGCGCGCACCTGTATGGTCAGCTCGACCGTGGGCACCCAGCCGGGCGGCAGGTCGAGGTGGAAAACCGCCGGGGGGAAGCAGTCGCAGGCCAGCATCAGGCTCAGTGTGTCCCACGGGCGACCGTCGGCGAACGAGACGTAGCCGCGCATCTCGGCCCGATGGCCGGGCTCGCCGATGCCGCGGGGTCCGCCCGTTTGGAACCCGGCGCACGACGGGTCGAGCCAGATGTCGAGGCGGTCCATGATCGCCACCTCGACGGTGCCTTGCTCTCGCGCCCGAAACACACACTCCTCGATCGGTGGCATTACCGGCGGCGACCCGTCGGCGTAGACGTACGAGTCGGCGTCCGCTACGGAGCCGAACGCGGCGAGCATCTGCAACGTCGGTCGGTCGCCGCTCCGCAACGAGCCAGCGACCGTCACCAGACGCTTCCCCGTCTTGATGGTCTCGCTGGCCACCTCGACCGGACCGGGACGGCCGGGAGCGAGATAGTGGGCGGTCACCGTGACCGGATCGGGTCGGCCTGATGCTTCGCGTAACGCACTGACCGCGATCGCCAGCAGATAGCCCCCGTTGGCGTTGCCCCCGATATCCCAGCCGCCAACGATCTCACCGGTGAATCGCCCATCCACGCCGGCCGAGACGGCGGTGGCGCGGTCAAACTCGTACTGCTCAGACGTCACGACGCCGAGGTTGTCACGCTGCGGGTGGCGAGACGAAACCGGCCGGACGGAAGCCGAGGTGGAGTTGCTTGAGCGCCCGCAGGCTGTAGTTGTGGGCGATGGCGAAGTCGTTGGCCCCATCGACCAGCCACAGTTCGTCGAATCGGTCGACCATCGCCCGGAACCCGTGGAGCAACTCTCGGCGAG
>JANNNL010000509.1:0-2557 GCA_031398525.1 Actinomycetes bacterium
AAGACCAAGCCCACCCAGCATTCGGTCACTGAGTTGCGTAGCCGGGGTATTCAGCCCGATGTCATCGTGTGCCGTTCGGCCGAGCCTGTGGGTGCGAACATGCGGGCCAAGATCTCGGCCCTGTGCGACGTGGACGAGCGCGCCGTGATCAACGCGGCCGACGTACGAAATATCTACGAACTGCCGCTCATCCTCCATCATGAAGGCCTCGATGATGTGGTCTGCGAGGTGTTGCGGATCGAGCGGCCGATCGATCTGGCCCCGCTGCAGGCGCTGGTCGCCAAGGTCGAATCGGCGACGCTGCCGGTGCGGATTGGGCTGATCGGTAAGTACATCGACCTCGCCGACGCCTATCTGTCGGTCGTCGAGAGCCTCAAGCATGCCGGATTCCATCATGGAGCAAAGGTCGAGATCGACTGGATTCAAGCCGAGAATGTCGTGGGACTGTTGTCCGCCGGGCGACTTTCCCATCTCGACGGGATGGTTATTCCTGGCGGCTTTGGGGAACGGGGTTTCGAAGGCAAGATCGCCGCTGCGGGGTTTGCTCGCACGCACGAGGTCCCGTGCCTGGGAATCTGCCTCGGGCTGCAGGCGATGACAATCGACTTCGCCCGGAACGTGCTCGGCCTCGTGGGCGCGAATTCCTCGGAAATGGACCCCAACACGCCCCATCCGGTGATCGACCTGATGCACGACCAACGCGACATCGCCGACAAGGGCGGCACCCAGCGGCTCGGGTCGTGTCTTGCCGACCTCACGCCTGGTTCAAAGGTGTTTGAAGCGTACGGCGAGGCCGTGGTTGCCGAACGACACCGCCATCGTTACGAGTTCAACGCCGACTTGAAGGCGCAATTCGAGGCTGCGGGACTGCTCTGCAGCGGCATATCACCCGATCGCCGCCTGGTGGAGTTCATCGAGTTGGCCGATCACCCGTGGTGGGTCGGTACCCAGGCTCACCCGGAGTTCAAGAGCCGACCCGATCGACCTCACCCGCTCTTCCGGGAGTTGATCCGCGCCGCCCTGGCCCGACGGGAAGGTCGCAACCCACACCTCATCCCGGTGGAGCCGATCAGCAAGCCAACCGTCATCGAAACCTCGCCCGCGGCATGAACGCCGATGGATTTCGTCACCTCGGCGAGGAGATCGTCCACCAGGGGTATATCTGGCACGTCGCCGTGGCGCAGTATGAGTCGCCCGACGGGACGAGGTTCCAGCGCGACATTGTGCGCTCTCCGGGCGCGGTGACCGCAGTACCGGTGCTCATTGACGGCGACGGCCGGGCGACGGTGGTGCTCGTGCGGCAGTGGCGGCCAAGCATCGAGCGCGAACTGCTGGAAGCTCCGGCGGGGATGCGCGACAAAGACGGCGAAGACCCGTCGGGCACGGCGTATCGCGAACTCATCGAGGAGGCCGGGTATCAGGCAGCTGAGCTGGAGCTTCTCACGGTGTATCACCCTTCGGCGGGAATGACGGATGGCACCCATCACGTATATCTCGCTACCGGGCTGACCGCCGTGCCCCGGGCTCTGGAAGGGCCCGAGGAGCAATACATGGACGTTGTCCACCTGCCGCTCGACGCGGCAATAACGATGATCACGACCGGAGAGATCACCGCCTCGAACACCGTCATCGGGCTGATTCTGGCCGAGCGTAAGTTGCGTGAGCGTGGGCTGCTCGCCACCTCGTGATCCCGATCGTCGGGTTCGTCTGACGCCGTGACGGGAGCCGACAGCGACGTTTCGAGCCGCGCCCTCGACGAATTTCTCAGCTGGCTGACCGTCGAGCGCGGCCGATCAAGGAACACGATCGCCGCGTATCGCCGGGACCTCACCCGGTATCTCGCAGCGTTGGACCGGGCTGATGTTTCGCTGGTTGACGTGACCGTTCGGGGGTTGATCGAGTACATCTCCGGCCTGCGTTCGACGGGGCCGGCCGCCGCCTCGGTTGCCCGTTCAGTCGCGGCCATCCGCCAATTTCACCGATTTTGCGTCGAGGAGGGCGTTCGGCCGGATGACCCGGCATCGCTGATCGAGACCCCGAAAGTGCCTGCGGGTTTGCCCAAACCGCTCAGCGAGATCGAGGTCGGTCGATTGCTTGATGCGGTGGTTGGCGATGATGCGATCGCCCGGCGAGACCGAGCCATCCTCGAGTTGATGTACGCGACGGGCATGCGGGTCTCGGAACTGTGCGGGCTGTCGTTGGGTGACCTCGACCTCGACGACACGATGGTGCGAGTGTTCGGCAAGGGCGCCAAAGAGCGCATCGTGCCATTCGGGGCACCCGCGTACCGTGCGATGGGTGCCTGGTTAGCACCTGACGGACGCGGGGTGTTGGTGCCGCAACGCTGGGCCCGGCGCGGTGATGCCGAAGCGATCTTCCTCGGCCGCCGAGGCGGACGGCTTGGGCGTCAGCACGTCTGGTTGATCCTGCAGGGCTACGGCGAGAGGTGCGGGCTCGCCGACCGGCTTTCGCCGCACGTGCTACGCCACTCGTGTGCTACCCACCTACTTGACCACGGAGCTGATCTACGAATCGTCCAGGAACTGCTCGGCCATGC
>JANNNL010000530.1:0-11822 GCA_031398525.1 Actinomycetes bacterium
TCGCCTGCCACGGCGCGGACGAGTACTACACCCGCATGGTCCGCGAGGCTCGCCTGCGCTGGTTGGAACTCGGCGCCGAGGCCGGACAGGAACTGTTCGTCGAATGTGGCGCCGTGATGATTGCCCACGAGCGCAACACCGCCTGGGAGGACGCGGCCCGTACGACGTTTGAGAAGTTGGGGATTCCTCACTTCGTCACCGACCCGGCGGATCTGGCTATCCGGCTGCCGGTGGTCGACCCGCGGGGAATCAAGTACGCCCTGTGGGAGCCCGAGGCCGGGTTCGTCTACGCCAAGAAAGGCGTGCTCGCCACCATCGCCCGCTTCACCGATCTCGGGGGCGTGGTCAAGCGGGGGCGGGTCACCACTGATCCGCAGGAACGACCGTGCGTCGACGGCAAGGTGATCGAGGCCGACGTGATCATCATGGCCGCGGGAGCGTGGATGCCTGCGCTGTTCCGTCGCACCCTCGGGCCGTTGCTCGAAATCGAACGCCAAGACGTGATCATGATCGCCCCGCCTCCCGGCGATCAGCGCTACGACCACACCCACTTCCCGGCCTGGATCGACCACGGCTACCCGGCGTACGGCATTCCCGCGGCCGGCGGGTACGGGTTCAAAGCCGTGATTACCTGGCATCACCTGCCGATCGACATGGACCGCGACGACCGCGTCGTCCACGACACAGCCGTCGCCCGCACGCGGCGCTACCTGGCCCACCGCTTCCCCGGACTGGTCGACCAACCGATCACTCAAATGGCCGTCGGCCAAATCTGCTCGACCCGCGACACCCACTACATCATCGACTTCCACCCCGATCACCCCCATGTGCTGTTCGCGGCGGGCGACTCAGGCCACCTCTACAAACACGGCCCGGTGATCGGCGACCACATCGCCGCGGTGGCCATCAAAGCCGAACCCGTCGAACGCCGCTTCGCCTACGGCCCCCACCACCCTGTCGCCCTGGTCAACCGCCCGCAATAGCCGGACTACGCAACTCATCGGGTCCGCCTGGCATTGTCGGCGGAGCGCTGTCGTACCGGTTCAGCGTTTACATGACGGGATTTTGCTTCTTTTGAACGCGGTTAGTGTCTGGAAAGAGTTCATCCCTGCGAAAAAGGAGAAGTGAATGCACACCCATGTCAACCGTCGCCGGATCAGCAGGCGAGCGGGTCTCGCCGCCGCCGCCACATTGCTCGTTTGCGCCCTTCCGGCCACTGCCGTCTCGGCCGCTCCAAGTCAGAGCGCGTGCGACTCGCGCACGAACAACACCTACTCCAAGATTCTGGAGTGCATGCGCGTCGATGGAGTCCGGGCCCACCAGGCCGCCCTACAGGCCATCGCCGATCAGAATGGGGGCATCCGGGCAGCCGGCACTCCCGGATACACCGCCAGCGTCGACTACGTCGTACGAACGTTGCGGGCCGCCGGCTGGAGTGTCACCCTCGACGAGTTCCCGTTCATCTTCACTCCTCCGCCGACGCTCCAACAGCTCACCCCGGTCGCCGCGACCTACGAGACGGGTGCATTCACCGGCACCGGATTCGGCGATGTCACCGGCACCGTGATCCCGGTCGACATCAACCTGACGCCACCGCGGGCGAGTACGAGTGGGTGCGAGGCTGCCGACTTCGCCGCGCTCAACTTCTCGGGTACCGCCGATATCGCCCTCGTCCAACGTGGCACATGTACCTTCGGTGCCAAGGCGCTCAACGCCCAAGCTGCCGGAGCTGAGGCCGTGATCATCTTCAACCAGGGCAACACGCCCGAGCGCGAAGGACTGATCATCGGCACCCTCGGTGGCCTGAACATCGTGGGTATTCCCGTCGTGGGCGGTTCGTTCGCCAATGGCGTGGCGTTGTCGCAGGCGGGTTCGACGGCCCGGGTCGACGTCGATCCACCCGAGAGCCGGCCCCAGGTCAATGTGATTGCCGAGCTCAAGGGCACCAACAACGCCAACGTGGTCATGGCCGGGGCGCACCTCGACTCGGTGCAACGCGGACCCGGCATCAACGACAACGGCAGCGGTTCGGCTGCGCTGCTTGAACTCGCCGAGCAGATCGCCAAGGTCAAGCCGCAGAACACCTTGCGGTTCGCCTGGTGGGGAGCGGAGGAGGCGGGGCTCATCGGCTCGAACGAGTACGTCGCGGGGCTGAGCCAGGCCGAGCGCGACCGCATCGCTCTGTACCTGAACTTCGACATGATCGGATCCCCGAACCACATCTTCATGATCTACGACGGTGACGAATCAGGATTCCCGGCTCCGGTCGCAGTTCCCGACGGATCGATCGCCATCGAAGACCTGTTCGAGTCGTACTTCACGCTCGCCGGTGAGCCCTACGACGACGCCGAGTTCAGCGGGCGAAGCGACTACCAGGCGTTCATCCTCAACGGGATTCCGGCGGGCGGCCTGTTCACCGGAGCCGAGGGCGTCAAGACCGCACAGCAGGCGTCGATCTGGGGCGGCACGGCCGGCGCCCAATACGACCCGTGCTACCACTTGGCCTGCGATACGTACGCCAACAACAACAATCATGCGCTCGATGTGAACAGTGATGCTGTCGCATTTGCCGTTCTGACATATGCGTATTCCACCGAGTCGGTCAACGGTGTCCCCGGCAAGACCGTCCCAGGGAACTTCCAGATTCCGGCGCCCGCCGGTCCGCAAGGCACCGTTGGCGGCGGTGGCGGACTCGATCACGGGCACGATGAGTAGTCACTGAGTTGTGAGGGTCCGGGATCATTCCCGGACCCTCACAATCGGTCGGCGAACGACGCCACCTGGATGTCATAGCCTCGGACCCGTGAGAGTTCGTCGAATCGGGCTATTGGTTCCACACACCGACACCACGCTGGAATGGGATCTGCAACGAGCCTTCGCTGGCCAGGCGTCGATCCACACCGAACGGATCTACCTCGACAGCGTCTCCATCGCGGCCGAAATCCGCATGGTCGAGCATGAGACGCCGCGTGCGTTGGAGTACCTGCGGGCGATTCAACCGGACGTGATCGTGTTCGGCTGCACCTCGGCCGGTGCGCTCTACGGCGTCGAAGGCGAGGCCGCCTTCACCCATGGACTGGGCCAATCGCTTGGCTGCCCGGCCGTCTCAGCATTCGGCAGCGTGCTCGCCCACCTCCGCCGACTCGATGTGAAACGACTGGCGCTGTTCACGCCATACACCACCGAGGTGCACGCCAAGGTCACGGCGAGTATCCGCGAGACCGGTGTCGAGATCGTCTGGGAAGACTGGGCCGGCCTGGAACGCGACGAGGACATCGGCAACCTCGACCCGTCCGACATCGCGGCACGGCTCGGAAACGCTGAACTTCCCGCCGGGTGCGACGCCCTGTTCGCCTCGTGCACCAACCTGCGCATCGACGAGGTCGCTACGTCGGTCGCATCGACCCTCGGGCTGCCGGTCTTCGGCAGCAACACGGCGATCATCGCGGCACTGGCCTGATCGGAGTCGGGTTCTCGGCGCGAAACTCGGACAGATCGAGCATGACCGCGGGTGAAACGCCCGAGTTTCGCGCCGAGAATCAGAACGGCGGCGAACCAGAAGCCTGCCGGTTACCAGAGGTCGGCGAGGGCGAGCCAGGCTTCGGTGGTAAGGCCGAGGGATTGGACGTCGATGCGTTCGTTGTTGCCGTGGAAACGCGAGGCGAATTCGCCAGCCGACAGCGCCTGATTGAATAGCCCGAATCCATAGGCGACAGTGCCGACGCCACGGAAGAAGGTGGCATCGGTCCCACCAGCGGTGATTCGGGGGACGAGCGTCGCTTCGGGGTGGAACCGTCGGGTGACCTGCTGCAACGCGTCGAACAGCGGCGTGTCGATCGGCGAGATCGTCGCATCACCCTCGTTGATCATCTCGGTGGTGACGCGGGCCGCCAACTCGGGGCCGAGTGCATCGTCGAGCATCGCATCGACGTCGGCCCGAGTAACGCCGGGCAGGGTACGGATGTCGACCTCGATCGCCACGTAGTCGGGGATCACGTTGGTCTTCTGCCCACCGTGGATCACGTTCGGCGAGAACGTCGTGTGGGTACAGGCGTGGGCGAACTTGGCGGTGCCGTGATCGGGCAGATACCGCAACCCTTCATCGACCAAGGACGGGTCGTGGAGCAGGGCGACCACATCGTCGGACACGTCGAGCGCGCTGGCGTAGCGCTTCCAGACGTTGTTGATGACCGCCGCCGAGCGATAGGTGGCAAGTCGTCGGACGACCTCGGCGGCGAGCACCAGCGCGTTGTCGGCCCCGTAGGGCATCGAGCCGTGGGCCGGAGTACCACGCACGATCAGCCGCCGCCACGATGTGCCCTTCTCTCCGACGGTGATCGTCACGCCATGACCACGGGGGCCAGTGAGCGAGAGACCGCCCGACTCGGTGATCAGGTAGTCGCAGCGGGAAATGTCGGCCTCGTGATCGACGAGATACCGAGCCCCATGGTGACCACCAGCCTCCTCGTCGGCAACGGCGATGTACTTGATCGTGCCCCTCGGGCGATATCCAGAGGTGGCCAGCGACCGCATCGCCACAGCCATCGAGCAGGTGAGATTGAGCATGTCGAGCGCACCCCGGCCCCACACCTCGCCGTCGACCAGCTCGCCGCCGAACGGGTCGCGCTGCCATCCAGCGGCATTGACCGGCACCACGTCGGTATGGCCGAGCAGACACAGTGTCGGCGCGTCGGGGTCGGTCCCTTCGATCTCGGTGATCAGCGACCGGCGGCCCGGGGTGGGCTCGACCCGCTGGAAGTCGAGGCCGCACCCTTCGAGGTAGCCCTCGATCAAGTCGCTCGACCGCACCTCGCCACCCGACTCCGGACGACCATCGTTCACACACTGATTGCGGATCGCCGCCTGCAACAACTCAACCGTCTCATGCTCACGACGCTGACCCTCAGAAATCGCCATCCCCAAAACCTACCGACCGACGAACTCGTGAGTTTCGATAGCGCTGAGTCCCGCCCCCGCTCACGCATTCGTGAAGGTTGGCGCTAGCGGATGTTGCCGGTGTGGCCGAGGGAGAAGCGACCGGGCTGGGGCCACAGAGCTAAGCCGTGGGGGCCGCCGTCGACGGGGTTGCGGGCCAGCAGCGAACCGTCGGTCGTGTTGAACACGTAGACCTCGTTGTCGAACCGTCCCGACAGCCACAGTTGCGACCCGTCGATCGATACGCCACCCATATCGGGCGAACCGCCACCCGGGATCGTCCAAGTGGCGACGATCGTGTCGGTCAGCGGGTCGATCACCGACACCGCGCCCTCACCGTCGTGCGACATTCGGCCATGGTCTTCCTCACCCCGACCCCGGCTCGACACGTACATGTACTTGGCGTCGCGGCTCGGGTAGATGCCGTGTGTACCGCCGGGGGTGTCGATCGAACCGGTCAACTCGGCGGTCGTCGCGTCGACGATCCACACCTTGTCGGACTCCATGTCGGCAATGTAGAACTTTGTGCCATCGGGGGTGAGGCGCACATCTTGCGGCTGCGAACCCTCGGCCAACTTGATGGTTTTGACGATCTGCAACGTCGATGTACTCACCTGCAACAACTCGCCGGAGAATTCGCACGATGCGAGGAACCAGGCGCTGTCGGCGGTCCAGTCGGCATGGTTGATGCCCTTGCACGGCACGTCGGTCGAGGCGAAGAGCTGCCACGACGCAGCGTCGTAGAAGTCCATCCGCCCGCGCCGTTCGGCCATCACGATCGCCGTGCGGCCGTCGGGGCTGAAGTACAGGTTGTACGGAGCGTCGACCGGGATCGGTTCGCCCGGAATTCCCGTCATCGGGTCAATCGGTACCAGTTGATTCCAGCCGCTGGCGTTGACGTACAACGTCTTCATGTCGAATGACGGCACCACGTGCTGGGCCAGGTCGCCGACATCGAACTTGTCGATGACCTCGAAGGTGGCCTGGTCGATCACCGTGACAGTGCCGTTGTCGGTCGACGGCACGTAGGCGTAGCGCGGCGCGGCAGCGATATCGGCCCGCAACCCTTCGGGCCCGGTCGCGGCGTAGACGTTGCCGGGCGTGGGAGCAGGAAGCGTCGGGACCGGCCGATTGGTGGCCACCGGAGGAACCGTCGGGTCGGCGGCAATTGACGGGGGCACCGAGTCAAGCGCGATCGTGCTCGGCGAGTCATCCGAAGCTGTCGACGCAGGGGCGGACGTCGACGAACTTCCACACGAGGCGGCGAGGAGCAGGCAGGTAGCCGCGCCGGCGGCGCGCATCGTCAGCGTCGACGGCATCGTTGAAGTCTGGCGGATCATTCGCTGGGATCAAACTCGTCGGTCGGTGGCAGTGGCGCCCCACCATCCTCACCAGGTGAACGGGCGGTCGATTCCGGCCAGGGACACGCCCGTGAACGCTGAGGCCTCGAGCGTGAGCGCTCGCAGATCTTCGGGCTCCAGGTTGTGAACGTCGCTCTTGCCGCATGCCTTGGCCAGCAACGTCATCTCCATCGTCATCGCCGTGAGGAACCGGTAGACCCGCTCGGCGGCGGCATCGACATCGAGGCGGGCCTCCAACTCGGGGTCTTGAGTGGTGATTCCGACTGGGCAACGACCGGTGTGGCAGTGGTGGCATGCACCGGGCTCGGTGCCGAGCGCGAGGTAATCGTCGATGTAGCGCGGTGAGTTGCAGCCGAGTGCCATCAAGCCCGCCGTGCCGATCATCACCGCGTCGGCGCCCAACGCCAGGCACTTGGCGGCGTCGACCCCGGAGCGGATCGCGCCGGCGGCCACCAACTTGACCTTGCCCGACATGCCGGTGTCGTCGAGCGCTCGGCGGGCCGCAGGGATCGCCGACATGATCGGCACCCCGGTATGCCCGAGGAGCAGCTCTGGCGATGCACCGGTGCCGCCCTCCATGCCGTCGACCACGACCACGTCAGCGCCGGTTTTCGCGGCGACGGCGACGTCGAAGTACGGCCGGGTGGCGCCCATCTTGACGAAGATCGGCACCTGGTAGTTCGTCGCCTCGCGCAGCTCTTCGATCTTGATCGACAGGTCATCGGCGCCGAGGAAGTCGGGGTGACGAGTGGTCGAACGCTGGTCGACCCCCATCGGCAGATTGCGCATGCGGGCCACCCGCTCCGACACTTTCATCCCGAGCAGCAGGCCACCCGTACCGGGCTTTGCCCCCTGCCCGACGACGACTTCCAGCCCATTGGCGAGCCGCAGATGTTCCAGATCGAGGCCATAGCGGGCGGGTGATATCTGGTAGATCAGCGTGCGGCTGTTCTCGCGCTCCTCGGGGAGCATGCCACCCTCGCCGGTGCAGGTCATCGTCCCGGCCTTCGATGCTCCCTTGCCCAGCGCCGCCTTGGCCGACGCCGACAGCGCCCCGAACGACATCGAGCCGATGTAGATCGGGATGTCCAACTCGATCGGCTGCTCGCACTTGCCCAGGCCATCACCGAACACCGTCTTGGTTGCACACGCCTCGCGATAGCCCTCGAGCGGCAGGCGGGTCATCGTTGCCGGCTGGAAGACGAGGTCGTCGAAGTCGGGCAGGTTGCGTTGGAACGTCGAGAAACCGCGCAGCTGGTAGCGGCCGAGCTGCGACTTGGCGTGGATGTCGGCGATCGTCTCGGGAGTCCAGCGCATCGAGCCGCCCGCCACATACGACGACACCGAGCCGGCGGGGCGACCCTCGACCGCACCGTCGCCAAACCACACCTTGTCCTCATCAGGAATTGGGTCCCCGTCAAGAGTTGAATCCCCGTCGCGAGTAGCCATCGTCAGTCCCCTAGATCTTCAAACACGACTAGATCATCAACCACGACTTGGCGTCGCGGGCCTTGAAGTGCCAGAGCTCTTGGCCCGACACCACTTTCTTCCATTCCCGTTGGCGATCTTCGAGACCGCGCGTGGCGAGCAACGCTTCAACCGAAGCGACCTCGTCGGCTGAGGGCGACACCACCTTGGTATCGACGCCGAGCGCGCCGATCTCCCCGCCTACCCACACCTCGCCGTTCCACAGCGAATCACCCGTCGATGCCCCGGTGTTGCCGAGCACGATCAGCCGGCCGACGTGGGCCATGAACGCGCACTGGTAGCCGACATTGCCCTCGACGATGATGTCGCCGCCCTTCATCGCAATGCCCGCCCGTGGACCGCAACTGCCCTTGACGTGGATGAGTCCGCCTCGAATCGAGGCTCCCACGGCGTTGCCCGCGTCGCCCTCGACCACACATGTTCCGCCCGACATCGATTCGGCTACCGACCACCCGGTGTTTCGTCGGATGACGACATTCGCCCCCGACAACAGGCCCGCGCAGTAGTAACCGACGGAACCTTCGAAGATCGCCGTGCCCGAGCCGGTGAGGCCCACCCCGAGGTTGTGGCGCGACAGTGTCTCGTCGACGTGGACGGTTCCGCCGGCATGGACGTGGGCGCGGATCTCGGCGTTCAGTTCACGTAGCGGCCGGGCCCCCGCCGACACCCGTAAGACTTCATCGACGGCGGTCATGATGTCGCTCCGACCAGGGCGCCGTCGGCCGCGGCCCGCCACGTCGCCACCATCGACGGCTCGGCGTAGTTCACGACGTCAACCTCGTGCGGGTACAGGGTGCGTAGCGCTTGTTCCTCGGTGGCGAGTGCCGAACCGTCGGGCTCGTTCACCGCGGTGAGCGCCTTGATCGCGAACCGGTCCTTGGCCATTCCGAGGTGATCGATCGTCGCGAGCAGGTAGGTGAACACCCCGTCGAGGTCGACGCGGCTCTTCTCCAACGCCTCGGTGAGGGTCAGACCGGCAGCCATCTCGACCGAGTTCCACACCGAGATCAGCTCGGAATCGTTCTCGGTGGTGAACCGGTACCCGGCCCGCTCCAGCCGCCGCTTCCACGTGTAGTAATTGGTCAACTGGCCGTTGTGGACGATCGCCACGTCGGGGAATGGACGGGCCCAGAACGGGTGTCCGGCGACCGGCGAAACAAGCGATTCGGTGGCCAGGCGGACATGCCCGAGGCCATGGGTGCCAATGAATGACGAAACGTCGTGCTTGGCGTCGACCTCGTCGGCGTCGCCGATGTCCTTGATGATTTCGAGCGACCGACCAACTGACTGCAACTCAACCAGGTCGATCGCGTCGCAGGCGTCGATCCACTTGCGCAAATTGCTCGGATCGGAGACCTCCAGGCGAACCGAGACGTGCTGTTGATCGGTGGTGTCCCATGTCGGGTCGACCGTGAAATCCGCGCCGAAGGAGCGGGTCCGGGCCAGCAACTCCTCGAGCGAGACGTCGAGGCGGTCACGCCGATCGACGAGCGCACGCACGACGAAGCCTGTCTCGCGGGGAATGCCGTAGACGGCGAATCCCGTGGAATCCCACCCCCGATGGCGCATGGCACGCATCAACGACACCAGGTCAGATCCGATGCGCCCCGGTTTGGCCAGAATCCGGCCGGCGATTCCACACATGTTCGCCACTCCCCTCGCGACGTCCGGGAAACTTCCCCGAATTCCGTATACGGTACACCGTCGCCGGGTCGGGTTGAAACGACGGCGACACGAGGACCCCGGGGGCTCAGCCCGTGACGTCTTCGATCTGCACGATGACGTAATAGGCGTCATCATCGGGCACGAATCCCGGCAGGTCGATCATGCCCACCGGATAGGTGACGATCATTTCGGTGCCCGGTGACACCCCGACAAGGACCGCATCGAGGGCCGCAGGCACCGCTGCGGCGCCGACGGTCACGGTCAACGGCTGCCCGGGAGGGGTGCCGTCATACGGCTCACCCGTGCGCCATGAGTACATCTGGAACGTCAATCGCACCGCACTCCCCGAGACGGCAACCAAGCTTCCCGAGCCCTCGGTCGTCACCGCGGCCGTGACATCGGTGGGTGCGGTAGCGGTCGTCGTCGCCAGTAGCAAGGGGGAGCGCTGGCGGATCAACGGCGTGATGTCGGCCGTGCCCATGATCACTCGAACTTGGTGAGGAGCAACAACGGTCGGAATCGGCGCGGGCGAGCCCACCACCGTCGTGGTCGCCGCAACCGTCGTGCCCACCGGAACCGTCGCACCCACCGCAGCCGGAGCCACCGGCACAGAGGTCGGCGATGCCGAGACGGGCCCAATCGGGACCGTCGTCGCGTCCGCACTACCGTCAGATGGAGCCAACACGGTAGAAGTCGGATCGACGGACGCGGCCGTCGTCGGTGCTGGCACGCTCGCTGCGCCAACGATCGACACTGGCGGGTCAACGGGTGCCCCGATGGTCGGGTCAGCAGCAGCTACCGGAGCGGTGACGAGCGAGCTTGCGACCTCCATTGCGTCGCGCGACGAGGCGACGACCGAGGCGGAGCCCGAACAGCCCGCCAACGCGACACCCGCCAGAGCAAGACCGACGACACACAGAGGGTGTCCACTTCGTCGCACCCACCGACGGCGACCGGTGCACTCGTGCATGTTGTTCTCTCCATCCCCGGACACCGGGATCTCGTCGATTCTGGTTCGTCTCGCTACGCCGAAATCGTTCGGTGAGTGAAGATTTGAGCACAATCCTCACTCGACGCGCTTCAGCCTCCAGCCAAGCCCAGATGCTGACCGGACCCGGGCGACAATCAGCCGAGATTGCGGTTCATTCCGTCGCGAATGTGGTCGAGCGCCGCCATCTCGGCGACCACCGGGTCACCCGAACGCAGCGCTGCCAGCAGCGATTGATGGTCAGCGCGCACATCGGGGTGCTCCGACTCATGACCGAAAAGTTCCGCGTAGGTGAGCGCCGCGGCGCTCTTGCCCCAGATGTCATCGAATAGGTGGACAAGGTAGGCGTTGCCGATCGACGCGACGATCGCCCGATGAATCGACCGGTTCGCCTCGAACGATCCACCAGGCGTCGACGTATCGAGCCGTGCCGCGGCGTCGATCGCCGCAGAAATGGTGTTGTAGGCGGCCGCTCCCAGCCCGGCGACGATGCGAGCGGCATAGCCCTCGACCGCTTCGCGGGCCTGATAAATAGCGGCGATCTCGGCGTTGCCCACCGATCGCACGATGTATCCACGCGGCGGTGAGGCGTTGATCACGCCGTCCTGCTCAAGTCGTTGCAGGGCGTCGCGAACCGGGGTTCGACTAATCCCCAACTCGGCGGCGAGGCGGTCCATCACCAACCGGTCGCCCGGCTTCAGTGAGCCGTCGAGCAAGCCGGCCATGATCGAGGCATACGCCGCGTCGGCCAGCTTGTTGGTGGAATTGGCCAGGGGCGACAAAGCCATCGGGTCTCCCGCCATCCCAGCTCCCACGGGTGCCGGGCGTACAGTGATCGGGTGGTTGCGTATACGGTACACGGAGGCGGTCGCTTCGAGGAGCTGGGGTCATACGCCCGGGGGCGGCGGGTCGGTGATCACGTGTTTGTCGCCGGGACCACGGCGATCGAACCGTCCGGGCGCTTGCACGCGCCGAACAACACGTACTCCCAGACGCTGTTCGTGCTCCGGCGGATCGACGAGGTGCTGCACCAGATGGGTGCGGAACTCGCCGATGTCGTGCGGACGATGGCCTATCTCACCGACATGGCCACCGCCGGCGACTTCGTGCGGGCCCACGGTGAAATCTTTCGTGGCATCACTGAGCCGGTGTCGACCGCCGTCGGTGCCGTGTTGACGACGCCGGGGATGATGGTCGAGATCGAGGTGCAGGCGATCGTGCAGCTACGGCCATGACGGCCGCCCCGGCCACCACGGTTGCTCTGGCGCGCCCTGATCGACCCGACTGGCTCGGATCTTTCCTCTGCTTCGTTGGGGTCACCGCTTTCAGCCTGACCCTTCCCGCCACCCGCAAGGCGGTCACCGGCGGGCTCAACCCGTGGTTCT
>JANNNL010000671.1:0-2891 GCA_031398525.1 Actinomycetes bacterium
CCCATCACGGCAACGGCACTCAGGCGGTTTTCTACGAAGACCCGCGGGTCTTGTTCGTCAGCTGCCATCAGTGGCCGTTGTACCCCGGTACCGGCGATGTCGACGAGACCGGCAGCGGGGCCGGGGCGGGCACCACGCTCAACATCCCGCTTCCGGAGGGCGCGACGGGCGATGTGTATCTGCAGGCGTTCGACGAGGTCGTCGCCCCGGTTGCCGATCGATTCGCACCGACGTGGGTGATTGTTTCGGCCGGCTTCGACGCGCACCGCGACGACCCGCTGACCAGCATGGGCCTCGCGTCCGGTGACTACGGCCCACTGACCGCCCGGGTCCTGTCACTGGTTCCTACCGGCCGGCGACTCGTGATGCTGGAGGGTGGCTACGACCTCGACGCCTTGGCCAACTGCTCGAGCGTGGTCATGCGCCAGCTGGCTGGCGTGTCGGCGGCGCCCGGCCATCGCGCCGGCCAAGCGGCCGGCGACGTCGAGGGGCCGACATCGGGCGGCCCAGGCTCCGATGCGGTCAGGGCTGTGGCTCGCCACTGGCAGCAGCAGGGCTGGTTGTGATCCCGGATCGATTCCGTCCGGTTCTCGACGAGCTTTCTCCACTCACTGAGCGATTCGCTGCCGCAGGCCATCGCTTGTACCTGGTCGGCGGAACGGTCCGTCATCTGCTGGTCGCGGACGACCGCTTCGACTTCGACTTCGACGCAACGACCGACGCGCGGCCTGCCGAGATCAAGGCGTGCCTCGCCGGTTGGGCCGATGCCGTGTGGGCGCAAGGCGAGAAGTTCGGGACGATCGGCGCCAAGAGGAATGGCCGCATCTACGAGATCACCACACATCGCGCCGAGGCGTACAGCGACGATTCACGTAAACCGCATGTCGAGTTCGCCAACGAGATCGAGGCCGACTTGGCGCGTCGCGATTTCACGATCAACGCGATGGCGCTCGAACTGACGTCGCCGACACCGAACCTGGTCGATCCGTATGAGGGCGCTGCCGACCTGGCAACGCGAACGCTGCGCACGCCGCTGGCACCCGAGGTGTCGTTCGGCGACGATCCGCTTCGCATGCTTCGCGCGGCGCGGTTCATCGCCCGCTATCAGATGAAGCCGGTTGCCGAGCTGGTCGCCGCCGTCACGGCGATGCGCGCCCGCCTGGAGATCGTGTCGGCCGAGCGGATCCGTGACGAAATGGACAAGCTCATCACCGTGACGCATCCCAGCGACGGGCTGTGGTTCCTGATCGAGACCGGACTTGCTGACGAGTTCTTGCCCGAGTTGCCGGCGATGCGTCTGGAGCAGGACCCGATCCATCGCCACAAAGACGTCTTGACCCACACCCTCGCTGTCGTCGAGAACGTGCGTCCCGCCGCTCGCCCAGACTTCGACTTCCGCCGCACGCGCCTCGCCGCCTTGTTCCATGACGTGGGCAAGCCGCAGACCCGCGGCTACCAAAAGGGCAAGGGCGTGACCTTTCATCATCATGATGCGGTCGGGGCGCGGATGACGCGTAAGCGACTCACGGCATTGCGCTACTCCAACGACGACATCGATGCCATCACCGAACTTGTCGCATTGCACCTACGGTTTCACACCTATCAGATGGGCTGGACGGACTCCGCTGTGCGCCGTTACGTGCGCGACGCCGGACCGCTGCTCGCCGAGCTGAACGTGCTGACGCGCTGCGACTGCACGACTCGCAACGAGCGCAAGGCAGCCGAACTGGCAAAGCGGATGGACGAGCTCGAGGAACGAATCGTGGAGCTCGCCGAGCGCGAAGAGATCGCCTCGATTCGACCGGAGCTCGATGGAAAGCAGGTGATGGACCAGCTCGGCATCGGTCCTGGGCCGCTGGTCGGCAAGGCCTTGTCGTTCCTCTTGGAGATCCGACTGGAAGAGGGCATGCTCGGTGACACCGAGATTCGCCACCGACTCGATCAGTGGCGAAATGACCGCGAGGGGTGCTGATACGATCCACGGCGGGAGTGCTCAGCACGCGACGACAGTTGTAGGGACACATGGACGAACCCAGAGGGCGGCTTGACGACTGGTTGAAGCCCTCGCGCGCTACGGCCATCAGGTACGGCCTCATCGGGTTGGTCCTCATCGTGGCGACCACAATCGTCGAGATCTCGCTGCACGGATTGGACGTCGAGTCGTGGGGCGCCGTTTCCGGTACCGCGATGGTGCTGGTCCCGGCGTGGGCGGGTTTGGTCAACTACGCGCGCTACCGCTCGGATGGTCGACGAGAATGGCTGCTCTTCGCCCTCGGCTCGTGGGGCTGGGCATTCGGGCAGCTGCTGTGGATCGCGCAGATCACATTGGATGGCTCCACGACGTGGCCGTCGTTCGCCGACATCGGGTATCTGGTGTGGCCGGTCGCCGCGATCGGCGCCGCTCTCATACATACGCGGCCCTTCGAGCGCTCGACGCGCGTCGTGTTCATGGTCGACGCGTCCGTGCTGGCAGTCTCGTTGAGCTTCATCGCGTGGGAACTGATCATCCGAGCCGGTGTCGGTGACCCGGCCCAATTCTCGTTGCCGGCCCAACTGGCCATGCTCATCTATCCACTCACCGACATCGCGCTGGCGTCAATGCTCGGCCTGATGATGTTGATCGGCCGTTCGCCGGCCCGGATCGGGTTCTTCGTCGGCGCGGTGTTGTTGACGGTGGCTGACACCGCGTACTCGGCGTCGCTGGATGCCACAACGAACACTGGCTCGTATGCGGTGTCGTGGCCATGTTGGGTCTTGGGGTTCGCGGTCATCGGTATGTCCGCCGGCCTGCCGAGTGGCGGCACCGTGCGCTACACCCGCCCCACACTGTCTCGTTTGCTGGTGGTGCACCTTCCGGTGATGCTGGCGGTGTGGTTCGCAGCATGGCGATA
>JANNNL010000684.1:0-9825 GCA_031398525.1 Actinomycetes bacterium
AGCTCGACCACCTGGACGCCGGCGAGAAGATATTGGAAGGCGTCCGAGATGGTCGCCGGCTCGATCATCATGGGAAGAATCGGCTTGTGCTGGTCCTGGGCGATCGACAACTCGCGTTCGACGTTCGACGACGATAGGGAGCGAGGTGACAGCAACACGACGACGATCCGTGCCGCGCTGATGCCGTCGACGATCGATCGTCGCCATGACTCACCGCCGACGATGTCGTCGGTGTCCCGCCACACGTTGTAGCCCGCTCGTTCCAACGCCGCCACGACGGCCGCGGCATCCGGCGAGTCCTGACGCGAGTAGCTCATGAAGATTGTCGGACTCACCCCCGATGCCACGACTCCGGTGGCAACGAGTCCGAGCGCGGGTCGAGGAGCGGAAAGTCGACGCCGTCGCACCTGCCATCCACCGACGCCGGCAACGCCGAGCAAGCCGAGGCCGGCCAGCAACGCGATGACAGGGGTCCCACTGCCGGTTCGGTTTTCGCCCGGCGTAGTGACCCGGATCGTCTTGATGATCGGCGTTGCGTTCGTCGTTCGCCCGTCACCGAGCTTACCCCGCAGCACCAGCCGCAGAGAGCTGTTGCCGGTCTGGAGTGGCTTGACGCTCCACGCCCAACGGGCATCCTGGCCGGAGGCCACCTCGCGTGTCTCAAAGTCGTTCGGGCTGATCTCGAAATCGCTCGGCAGTGCTTCGAGACGGGCCTCGATACGACACGGGAGGGCCACGGCAGCGGCGGCGACCACCGCGGATGGCCGATCGAACACGCTCTCGGGTGAGCTGCTCTGATCGAGGGTGATGACCGCCTCGACCGAAGACGTCTCGTTCAGAAACATCGTGGACTCCGGCTCATAGACGACACGACCGTTGAGCACGGGGACGTCCCGGCCATTGAGGGCTTCGTCAAGTTGTCGTTGGCATTGCGACAGGGCATCGGTTGCCGCCGTGTTGAGCAACGGAGGTATGGACGGCAATTCAGGCACGCCAACCGCCGGGTTCAGTGACGGTGATACGAAGGGCGGCAGTATCAACGGCGAGGAAGTTGTCGGCGGAGTCGAGCCGGATGTGGCGGAGTCCGTGGAGTCTGAGTCGGTGGTCGGTACGTCGACTGACGCAGGGGGCGGGGTGACCGGTGCCGATGTCGGTGAAGTGACCGTCGGTCCTGGCACGACGGTCGTTGTCGGACGCACGACGGTCGTGGGTGTTGCGGTGGTGGTCGGACGCACGACGGTCGTTGTCGGACGCACGACGGTCGTGGGTGTTGCGGTCGTGGTCGAGGTGCACTCGGGACACGTCGCCGAGAGGACGACATTGATCGAAAAGGGCCGCTTGACGATCAGACCACCACTTGAGTCGGCGACGCGCAACTCGACAAAGCCGGGGATGGTGATCGTCCAATGGAGTCGAACCGTCCCGCCGCTTCCGAGTACGGCCGTCTGCGGTCCCGCTGGTGAAACACTGCCCCCAGGTGTCAAGGAGATCGCCAACGAGCACGGCACGATGACATGCTCCCTCACGACGATTTCCACCTCGGTGGCCGCCCACGGGGCCGGGGTCGAGAGGTCGAGCGTCACCAGCGCATCGAATGACGTCGTCGCGAGGTCTGGATCATCGGGAACGATGAAGTTTCGGTATCGGTATATCAAAAGCGCCGAGGCCGTATCGGTCAGCTGGGCGCAGACCGGTTCGCGTGTCGCCGGGCCGGGGTCGACGGGTGGAGGGGCACTCGACTCGGGGGCGGGCTGAGTGGTGCCGGGGAGGGTGACCGCAGTGGTCGGCGGCACCGCCGACGCAAAGGTGAGTCCGCGTAGCCCAAGAACGATCGCCGAGAACACAACGATGAGCGCATACATCGCGTTCTCGCGGCGTCGGCAGCCGCGACCCGCCCGCGTGACGTCCCCTGAGTCCACAACCGCACGTTACGCCCTTCCCGCCACGCCTTTCACGCCCCTTCCGGTGACGCCACGTTGCGACAGGGATCTCTCAGCACTCGATGATGGCATGGCCGTCGACGCCGTACCGGGCGCGGAGATCGGTTCGATCGCGGTAGAGCAGCGTCGTGTTGCTCTCGTAGTTGAACCAGACGGTTGGAACCGTGCCGGGCCGTGCGTGGCTGGCGATCAGATCGATGGTCTCGATGTCGGGATGACCGAAGATACCCCCGTTGGTCGAGACCAGAAAGGTCTGGCAGTCGATCAGTTCGAGCAGCTCGGGCGTGATGTTGCCTCGGCTTCCGTGGTGACTGACCTTGAACGCGTCGAGTCGGAGTCGCTCGACCCCTCGCTCGGCACACACGCGCCGCAGACTTTCGACGAGCACCCCCGGGTGGGCGTCGCCGGTGAGCAGCACGCATCGCCCCCCGCTCTCGAAGAGAAACGCGATACTCGAACCGTTGGGGGCCGACCGGTCGCCGCCGACCGCCCGACCCTTGTCGCCATCGCCATCGCGATAGCGACCGTCGTCCTCCAGCGCCGCGAGCACGGCATCGACGCCCGACAGCGGAAGTTGTCGACGGCGACATTGTTCCTCCCACGCCCGAGCCATGCGTTGGGCCTGCTCGCGGCTCGGGGACAGGACCGTGAACGACTCACCGTCGGCACTCGCCTCACCGATCGTCTCGATGACGGGTGATGCTCCGTTGTCGTAGAGACGGACCGCACGCCGACCCCACGCTTCGTTCCAGGGCAGATCGGCCAAGAGCGCGCCCAGGTATGCCCCTTGCACGCCACCACGGCTCAATGGACGATCGTTCATCAGATGTTCGTAGTCGTTGAACCAGATGTCACCGAACGTCAAACCGAGCTCGTGGTCGCCGAGCAACATCAGAACACCCTCGATGTGATCGGTGTCGACGTGGGTGACGATCAGCAGATCGACAACGCGGTTCGATGGGCCGGGCGTCCCTTCGGTCGACGCAGCATCGACGATTCGCCGATCGATCAACGGCCGGATTCCCGCCCAGGCAGATCGTGGGCCGCAGTCGACAAGCATGCGGTAACGGCCGGCCGGTCCGTACGAGACGATCAGAGCGTCGCCATGTAGTGCCGGCAGCATCTCGATGATCAGGGCGCCAGCGGTCGCACTCATTCGTCCTGTCCCGTCAGGTCGCAAATGGCGTCAAGCAGGAGGTCGAGGACCCGCACCAGGCCAGCTTGGCGATTACCCTCGGTCAACGAGATGAGGTCGCGCAGGTGATCCAGAACCGAACTGCGCTCCTTCCAGCTCGATCGGAGTTCGAAGGCCCGGGCGTACAGCATTGCAATCCGTTGTGCCGGCAAGATCGTCGAGTTCAGCAGTTCCGGGGGAAGCCCCGACGCCGGGCCATACCAGGCCGTCACGTCGACGATCGTGTCGTCGTCACCCAGCATCCGGGTGAGCTCCCCATCACCAAACGCTGCCCGTTGCCAAAAGCTCCCGTCGACTCGGGCCGAAGCGGACAACGCCGTGCGAACGGCTTGCGAGCCTGACGTCGCATCGGCCGCGTCATCGAGGAGTTGCAGTTGAACGCGGGCGAGCACCGGGTACGAGTCGTTGGGATTGATGCGTTCGGCTTCACCGTAGAAGTGGATCGACTGGGCGACGGCCTCGTCGCGGGTCGCGCGATCAGCGGCGTCGCCCGAGGCGGCAAACTTTTCGGACGCGATCACTGCGCACTTTTTCCAATAGCTCCCCAACAAACTGAACCGCTCAACGGTTGGACCGATGCCGAGAGCCTGCTGGATGTGACCGATCGCGGCTGAGAGCATCTCGCCATAGGACTCGCCGCGTCGGGCCCTTTGCACTGCGTAGCGAACCTCGACATTGCCCAGCTGTTCGAGCACTCGCACGGGAGCCAAGGCCTTCTCCGACCTCAATGCCCTGCCGTACCACGTGATCGCGGCCGGGAAATCCCCCAGCGCCGCAGCAGCGTCGCCGAGCGCCGTGTAGGTCGTCGCCGTCAACCATTTCCCAGCCGTTTCGTCAGTGCCGGGGTCGGTCAGCTGCCCGTCGTGGAGTTCGTGCAGTTTGGTGACCAGTCGGGCCCGGCCCATTGCCTGGGCTTCCGTCCCACTCCGCCCGACATCCGCGGCCTGCACGTTGATCACCTCGATCGATCGGAGGAGTTCGGCTCCACTGACCATCTTGCGAGTGCCGAAGCCGCCGTGATGGCGAGATGCAAGCCGGTATCCGGGATCGCCGTAGCACTGGTACGCCGCCCATGTCATGTCGGAGCCACGCCGATACGCCGCTCGGCGGGCCTGCTTGATGGCGAGGCCGAAGTCGGCGCCGTCCAACATCTCCAGATAGAAGCGATCGGCGAATCGGACGGCAGCATCGTCGGCAACCGGCCAGCCCGCCGCAATGACGACGAGCGCACCGGACTGCATGAACGCGTGGGCAATGTTGGCAGCCAGCCCGGGGTTCGCACCCAGATGGCAACAGTTGAGGAACACCAGCTCGGGTACCTCGCCGAGGTTGCGCACGTCATCGGCGGTGAGGAACGAATCTTCGCCGATGACGACACCGGTGCGGTCGGGATCGGTATCGACCTGACCGTGGGCGGCGATGTGCAGAATTCGAAAGCCGCCGGTGTGAAGAGCGGAAAGAATTCGAGCACTCGACGATGACTCGATCAACGCAGGCGACACCGGGCTGCTCGGACCGCCAACGTTCGCGGCGTCCCATCGCAAGAGCGTCATGTCGAATTGCTGACGGTCGAGGCGATCGGCAACGCGGTCTGCTTCGACGGCGGCGCCGGGCAGGTTCGGGTAGCTCGTGGCCGGCGGGTTGCCGATGACCAGGGCTCGACGTCGGTCACCGACGCGTGGTCGTCCTCGAGTTCCCTCGGTATCGATGAACTGACGAACGAACCCGGCTCGACGGCTGATCGGGTCGTCACCACTCGCTTGACTGCCGCGGTCGATCAGCGCCTCCCAGGGAAACTTCGCCGTGTCTTTGTCGACGACGAAGTGAAGGTTGTCGGCCGTGGCGATTTCCGACCGGAGCCGCCGGGGCACCAGCAATTCGAACAGCGTCGATGCCTCGTCACCTCCGGGCGACTTGATGAGACCGTCCAAGAGGCTGTCGACGGCCACGACATTGGGACGAGTGACCTCCTCGGTGGTCGAGGCCGCCGTCCCGATGAGGTTGTAGGTCAACCTCGGCCGTTGAGACGTGGGATCGTTGGCGGTCGGGGTCTGCTGGCGGACGACAACGCGCTGCCAGTTCGCCTCCACATCGTCGGCCATACGACGAGGCCACCCACCGTCCCCGCGTTCGATCGTCGACGCCGACCGGATCTCGACCTCTTGTTGCCAACCCGGACGGATGAGATCGGAAACCCTTCTCACCACCCGCGCGGCTATTTCGGCCACGTCTTCTTGCAGTTCGACGAATCGAAGACTGCCGAACCGCACCCGTTCGGCGAGCGGTCGGCCGTCGACAATCATCTCGCGCAGACGCGAGTTGGCCGCGAGTACACCATCGACGATGCCCACGATCGACATCTCCACCGTCAGCGGGGCCAGCCCGGAGGTCCCGATGAGCACCGACGACAGTTGAATCTCCGTTGTGTCACCAGGGCGAACGCGGTCGGCCTCGGCGAGGGCCAGACGTATGAGTCCCAGGGTGATGGTGTTCGTGAGGGTCAGTTTGGTCAGCTCGCCAGGGAGCCCCAGTCCGACGATGACCACTCGGCATGGGAAGTCGGTGCCGCCATCCGCCGACGAGTTCGGCAGAATCTCGGACTCGCCGATCGATTCGGGATACAACCGGACGAGGTGCCGCATCGACATCCGGCCGCGGGTGCGGACATCGAGAGCGGCCTCGGCGCCGTTGAATCCGGTGCCCATATAGTGGCCAACCAAAACCGTGTTGGACTCCAAACCGATGGTTCCGTGGATGACGCCGATATCCATCGCCTCGATCGTTGCGTCATCCGCCGTCGGGGTTTGCCGTTCCCGATATCGACGGGTCGTCGGCGCGGTTGGCGCGGTTGGCGCGGGCTTGTTGGTGTCTCGATCGGAATCGGTGGTAGCGGAGTCGTCGCCGGTTGGGCCGGGAACCTCGGTGGTGGGGTCGTCTCGGACAATACCGAGGGCGGCAACGATCGCCTCGCAGCTTGAGGTGGCCGTCGTCAGCTCGCGGTGCGATACGCCGTTGATCGGGCTGACAGGACCAAGCACCGGGTCACCCGCACTGCTCTGGGCGACGACATCGTCGTGCGCGTCACCGAGCAGCCGATCGAGCACGGCGTCGTGCAGCCGTCGGGTCCAGGCCGGCGATCGGGTCGGTGGTGACTGGCCGGCGATCATTGCGTACTCGGGTCCGGCCGGGAGGCCTCCGTCAATGCCGGCGGCCATCGCCGCCAGTCCCGGAAGATCACCGATTGCCCATCCGCCGACCTGGGTCACGAGCGCACAGACGGCATCGAGCGTCGTGGTGACCGGGTTGTCGGGGATGAGCGACAGCAGGTTCGTGTATCGGTTGACGAACGCCGTGAGATGCTCGCCGGAGCACAACGGTGTCCCTCGCAATGGTGCGCCGACCATCACCACCCGTCCGACCGCCACCCCGGCACAGCTCAGTGCGGCCAGTTGCTGAGCGACCAGGCCCCCGCGACCGACGGCGACGATATCCACCTGCGTGCGCACCTCGCTGCCTTCGAGGAGGCTCACGAGGCGGCGGGCGTTGGTCTCGGGCGAAACGGCCAGCGTCGCATGATCGAACCCCCAGATCCGGCCGTCATACTCGTCGTGGAGCAGCTGTCGGCACCATCGCGGGAGTCCGGCGAACGATGCGGCGGTCGACCCGAAGACATCGTGGAGGAGCAGGAGCGAGCGGCCGCCCGCGATGCGGGTCAGATCCGTGATCTCGGTGGTGTGGCCCGAGTGGATCTGGGGAAAGCGAACGATCGTCGAGGGCCGGTGAGCGCGCTCCCATTTGGAGATCGTCCAGTCGGCCGCACTCGCGACGACCTTGTCGGCACCGATCGCCCCAACGACCTTGACGAGTAGCCGTGCGGCAGCCCCGATCAGGCCACGCGGGGGCGGCGAAGCGGGAACCTCGAACGTGAAGCGTTGTACGTCATCGATGGTTTGCGGCATGTGCCACGACCAGCGACCGCTCTCGAGATCCTGAACGAGTAGCGCGGCAGGGCCGAGCACGATCGGAACGTCGACGTCGGCAGTGCATTCGCTTGCGCCGTTGGCACTGACGCCGAAGGTGTCGAGTGTTCCGCACTCGTCGATGCGGGCGGCGAGCAAGCTGTCATTGTTCTCGACGGCAGCGGTACGGCCCCGTACGGTCGCGCCGTGCCGATGGACGGTGACGGTCGAACTGACCGTGATGCCACCCTGGCGGTCGTGTACGGCATCGGACGCGGACCGATCATCGTCGGTTGGACGAGGGCGTACATCCATGGTGACCTCCGTTGTCCGGCTCGAAGCGGCCTTCACCGCATAGTCGGCCCAAATCTCTATCACGCCTGGCTGTGGGTGGGTGGTCGACCGACCCTCGGTCTAACGTCGGAGTCATGCTGGCCGTCATTCCTCTTCGTTCCGGGGCCCTACCTGCCGGAGGGCTCGAAACCGTGGCCGAAGCCGGCGGCCGAGCGTTGCTCGTTGGCGAAGGAACGACTGACGCGGCTGCGGCGATCGAGGGATTCGCCACCGATCTGTGGCTGGCAGATCTCGGCTCGTTCGCTGTCGGTGCATGGACTGATGCCCTCGACGAGTTCCTGCGCACCGAACCGCGGCTAGTCCTGCCGGGTTGCCCCGATGGTCGTGACCTCGCGCCCCGCCTGGCCCATCGACTTGGCCGGACGCTGTTGGCCGGAGCGATCGAAGTCGGGTCCGGCCGGGTCGCGCTCGCCAGACGAGGCGGGCTGGCGATCGAACATCTGAACCCTCCTGAATCGTTCGTTGCGACGTTGATCCCAGGCGTACGCGGCCTCGAACCTCCCGGTGACCGGTCGCCGAAGGTGCGTCTCATCGAATGTGATCATGCTCTCCGCAGAACCGACCGCGACGCCGTCTCGGTAGAGGTGCTTCCCCCCGACCTGGCGACGATGGACCTGGCCGAGGCCCCGCGAATTGTTGGTGGGGGTGCCGGGCTCGACAGTGCGCTCAGATTTTCCCAGCTCACAAGCGTTGCGGCGAAACTCGGTGCCTCAATGGGCGCGACTCGGGTGGTTACCGATCGGGGCTGGGTTGGTCACGAACGTCAGATCGGTACGACGGGGGTGATCGTCGATCCTCGGCTCTACCTTGCCTTTGGGATCTCGGGCGCGGTGCAGCACACGTCGGGCCTCGGGCAACCCGAGCACGTGATCAGTGTGAACACCGATCCACACTGTCCGATGATGCAACTCGCGGACCTGGCGATCGTGGCCGATGCCAACGCCACGCTCGACGCCCTCGCCGACCTGCTCGGGGTGTCGTCAACCCGCGGGAACCGACCATGACTGAGCCCGACGTCGATGTGATCGTGGTCGGAGCAGGTCCGGCCGGAGCATGTGCTGCGCTGGTTGCGGCGCGCGCCGGGCTGCGGGTCGTGTTGTTGGAACGAGGCCCGTTCGCCGGGTCGAAGAATATGTACGGCGGGGTTGTCTACCCGCGCATCCTCGATCAACTGATCCCCGAGTGGTGGACCGAAGCTCCGATCCAACGATGGATCACCCGGCGCTCGACGATGCTGTTGACCCCCACTCAGGCCCTCACCGTCGACTTCCGCACCGGGGCGTGGGGCAAGCCGCCGTACAACGGAGCGACCGCCTTTCGGCCCGACTTCGACCATTGGCTGGCATCGAAGGCCGAGGCGGTCGGGGCCGAGTTGATCTGTTCGACGACCGTGATCGGACTGCTGCGCGATGCCAAAGGTGGAGTGACCGGGGTGCGCACCGACCGTCCCGATGGCGACCTGACCGCTCGCGTGGTGATTGCCTGCGACGGCGTCAACTCGTTTATTGCCAAGGAGGCCGGGCTCTACGGCAAGGTCGACGCCCACAACTACACACTCGGGGTGAAGGAGACGCTGGCACTCCCCAAAGAGGTCATCGACGAGCGCTTCGGGGTGCGCGGCAACGAAGGCGTCGACTACGAGATTGTCGGGGCGACCGGCGAGGTGAACGGCGGCGGCTTCCTCTACACGAACCTCGACACCGTCGCCGTCGGGGTCGTCTTGAAACTGCAGAAGCTCGCCGCGCAGAAGCGGCGCCCCGAGGAGATCATCGCCGCGTTGAAGGCGCACTCGGCGATTGCCCCGCTCGTCGAAGGTGGTGAGGTCAAGGAGTACTCCGCCCACGTGATCCCCGAAGCGGGCTGGAAGATGCTGCCCAAGTTGGCGGGAGATGGTCTGCTCGTCGCCGGTGATGCCGCCGCGTTGTGCCTCGCCGCAGGTATCTGGTTGGAGGGCGTGAATTTCGCGATGGCGTCGGGCATGTATGCCGGGGAGGCCGCCGTCGACGCGGTGGGTTCGGGCGACACGTCACTGTCGGGGCTAGCCGGGTACCGCCGCCGTCTGGAAGACACGTTCGTGTTGAAGGACCACCGCAAGCTGCAGCGGGCCCCCGAACTGATGCTCGGCGACCGGATTCAGTTCCAGTATCCCCAAATGACTGCCAATATCGTGGAGCGCATGTTCCGCGTCGACAACCCCTCGCCCAAACCCGGCTTGCGAGCCGTACTGCGCGAGGAACGCAAGCGCTCCGGCGTGAAGCTGAAGGATCTGGCCCGCGACGGCTGGAACATTCTGAGGACGTTCGGATGAGCGCAGCGAAGACGAGTCGGCCGAGCGACCGCCAGGGAGCCGGTCGACGATGGGGTCCGGGGGCGCAGC